>JAEXPL010000390.1 GCA_023446865.1 Verrucomicrobiota bacterium
GCCCAGCCCCCCGGCGGCCCCGCTTCTGTTTTGTCCCAGGAGGGCACGGCGCTGACGTGGGCGACTTGGTCGGTCGCGACGCCGTTCGCGAGAACGGCGATAGTGGTCGCGAATCGCGCGAGATAGCTGCTCTTCCGAGCAGCTCCACATCCAATCAGCCAGACTAGCGCCCGGGCCTACGCCCCTTCGACATTGGCAGTTTCCGGGGGGGGGGGCGGGACGCTCTGCGTTCCGCCACGGAGCTCGGTCTGGCGTTGCTCGGCTCAAGGGCTCCGAAACTTCGCGTTGTCGGACGGGGCGGCTTCCGTCATCGCATAGCGTTTCGCATGACCGACTCCTGCCCGATCTCCTATTCCGCCCTCGGCCGCCGCGTGGCGCCCACCGCGATCGCGCGGCTGATGTCGTCGGCGCTGGAGAATCCGCGGCTGCTGTCGCTGGCCGTTGGGTTCACCGACAACGCCACGCTGCCGGTCGAGCCGTTCCGCTCGGCGGTCGAGGCGCTCACGCGGCGCGCTGGCTCGCCCGAGTATCTCCAATACGGGACGAACGAGGGGCGGCCGTTGCTGCGCGCGCAGATCGCCGAGCGGATCGCGCGGGCGGAGGGCTGGCCGGCCGACCGAGTGGCCGCCGACCAGATCCTCGTCGGCAACGGATCGCAGCAGATCCTGTATCTGGCGGCGCAGGTGTTGTGCGAACCGGGTGATATCCTGCTGCTGGATCGCCCGAGCTACTTCGTCTTCCTCGAGATGCTGCAGGGCCTCGGCATCGAGGTGCGCACGATCCCAACCGCGGCGGACGGGCGGTTCGATCTGCCGGCGCTGGAAGAGGTGCTCGCGCGCTGGCGGCAGAGCGGTGAGCTGGCGCGGATCAGGGGCGTCTACTTTGTCAGCTACTTCTCCAACCCGTCGGGGCGCACGCTGGGCGAGGACGAGAAACGCGGGCTGGCTCGCGTGCTCGCCGCGCAGGGGGTGGTGGTGCCGGTGATCGAGGACGCCGCGTACCGCGAGATGGGGTTCGCGGGTCCCTCGGCGGTTCCCAGTGTGCTTGCGCTGGAGGAGTGGGCGGCGTTCCCGCGGCTCTATGCCGGGACGCTTACCAAGCCGTTCGCCACCGGGTTGAAGATCGGATACGGGTGCTGCACGGACGAGACCTGGCGGGCGAAGATGCTTCACGCGAAGGCCGGGCAGGATTTTGGTTCGGCCAACCTGCCGCAGGCGGTGCTCGAGGAGGTGCTGGGCAACGGCGCGTTCGAGGCGCACCTCGGCCTGATCTGCGCCGAGTACGCGCGGAAGATGGGTGTGTTGCACGAGGCGTTGCTGGCCGGCGGGCTGGCCGAGGCGGGCTGGCGCTGGCGGCGGCCCGAAGGTGGACTCTACCTCTGGCTGACCGCGCCCGCGGGCTTCGATCTCGGCGGCGACGGGGCGTTCTTCCGCGCATGCGTCGAGGCGGGCGTGCTCTACGTGCCGGGCGAGCTGTGCTTCGGCGACGCGCCGGAGCGGAATACCGCGCGGCTCTCGTTTGGCGTGCTGGCGGAGACGGATTTGCGCGAGGCGGCGCGCCGGTTCTGCACGGTGGCGGCACGGCACTTGGGAGCGTAGGCAGGGCGGGCGGGTCTCACCCGATCGGGTAGTTGCGGAACATGGGGGGGCGCGTTCTGTCCGACCGCGCGGTCCCTACCCGGACCTTCAACACAACCCGAAACCTGTTCTGCCATGAATCCACTGCGTCTCCTCTGCGTCGCGGCCGTTGCCGCCTTTTCGACCCTGCTTGTTTCCGCGGCCGATCGCCCCGAGGTGGGCAAGCCTGCCCCGGATTTCACTCTCAGCGATTCCAACGGAAAGACCCACAGCCTGTCCGCCTACCGCGGCAAGGTGGTGGTCCTCGAGTGGGTCAACCACGGCTGTCCCTTCGTCGTGAAACACTACTCGTCCGGCAACATGCAGCGCACGCAGCAGGCGGCCGCCGCGGACGGAGCCGTGTGGCTGTCGATCTGTTCGTCCGCGCCCGGCAAGCAGGGCCACCTGAGCCCGGCGGAGTGGAACAAGACGAGTGCCGCCAAAGGCGCCACGCCTGCTGCGGTGTTGCTCGACGAGGCCGGCAAAGTCGGCCGGCTCTACCACGCCACCGCCACGCCGCAGCTCTTCGTCATCGATGCGCAGGGCAAGGTCGTGTACTCGGGCGCCATCGACAGCATCCCATCGACCAACACCGACGATATCGCGAAGGCGCAGAACTACGTGCTCGCCGCACTCGCCGACCTGAAGGCGGGGCGCCCGGTGGCCACCGCGGTGACGAAGCCCTACGGCTGCTCGGTGAAATACGCGGACTGAGGGCCGGCCCCTCGGTCGAGGGTCGAGCGACGAGCGTCGAGGGCCTGACGGCCCGGGGTGAAGTGCGCGGCACGTTGTGCCACGGGTTCGCCACCGGTTCGTCTGGTGCTCGACTCTCGATGCTTGGCTTCGACGAGCCTGCCGGCCTAGGCCGCCTGTTTCACACTCCGAGCGAGGGCCGATCGCGGACCGTTGTAGCGGAACTCGTCAGAGTTTCGCGCTTTGCCCTCTGCGAAAACCTGACGGTTTCCGCTACGCCATGAACTATCCGGCCTAGACTGAGGCTTCGGCGAACTGGCCGAGGTGGCGGAAGAACTCGTAGCGTTGGGCGAGCAGCGTATCGAGAGGCAGGGTGCAGAGCTCGCCGAGGTGGCGTTGCAGCGCAGCGCCGAGCGTCTGGGCGGCGGCGGCGGGATCGTAGTGCGCGCCGCCCAGCGGTTCGGGCAACACCTCGTGGGCGACGCCCAAGCGGGTGAGCTCGGCGGCGTTGAGCTTGAGCGCCTCCGCGGCCTTGGGCGCGGCGGCACGATCCTTCCAGAGGATGGCAGCGCAGCCTTCGGGCGAGATCACCGAGTAGTAGCTGTTCTCGAAGACGAGCACGCGGTCGGTGACGCCGATGCCGAGCGCGCCGCCGGAGCCGCCTTCACCGATCACGACGCCGATGCTCGGCGTGCGCAGGACGGCCATCTCGCGGATGTTGACGGCGATGGCCTCGGAGACGTGGCGCTCCTCGGCGCCGACGCCCGGGAAGGCACCGGGGGTGTCGATGAAACAGATCACCGGCAGGCCGAACTTCTCGGCAAGGCGCATCAGGCGGAGCGCTTTGCGGTAGCCCTCGGGATTGGGCATGCCGAAGTTGCGCTCGAGGTTCTCCTTGGTGTCGCGGCCCTTCTGCTGGGCGATGATCATCACGGGCTGGCCGTGGAAAGACGCGGTGCCGCCGATGAGCGCGCGGTCGTCGTTGTACTGGCGGTCGCCGTGAAGCTCCTGGAAATCGGTGAACAGCGCCGCGATGTAGTCGAGGGCGTAGGGGCGCTTGGGGTGGCGGGCGATCTGCACGCGCTGCCACGCGGTGAGGTCGCGGTAGATGGTGCGCTTGGTCTCCTCGATCTTTCCCTCGATGGCGGCGATTTCGGCGGCGGCACCGACCTTGTTCTTGAGCGCGAGTTCGCGCAGGTGGGCGAGTTGTTTCTCGAGATCGCGGATGGGCTTCTCGAATTCGAGCAGGAGCTGCGGCTTTTCCATGGTAGCGGACGTGGTCGCGATCTCGGGGTATGCCGGGCGCGTCCGCAGGCGTCAACGGGGGCAACCGTCGGCGCCGCCGAATGAAGCGGGGCGAATACCGCAACGGAGGAAAAGAAGGGGCCGGTGGCGAATCACCGGAATGTTCTCGTTGGCTGGGGTTGAGGGGTGGGGCGCATTAACGCGCAATTGTTGGGACAGGGCGGGCGGTGAAGGGACGAGTTTTGTGTCGTTAAAGGGCTGGGCCGGCGCTCATTTCGCCGGTCCCTATGCACGCTCGTCCCGCGGAGAGTCCGAAACTGTTGTCGTTGGCCTGGCCGATTTTCGTCGAGCAGGGGCTGCGCGTGCTCATCGGTACGGTGGACACGTTCATGGTGAGCCATCTCGGCGACGATGCGGTGGCCGGCGTGGGCGTCGCTTCGCAGGTTTTCACCTTCTTCATCATCGTCTTCGCCTTCATCGGCATCGGCAGCAGCGTGGTGATCACGCACCACCTCGGAGCCAAGGATCGGGTGGGGGCCGACCGGATCTCGATGACGGCGATCGCGACGAACACGTGGATCGGCGTGGCGGCGAGCGTGCTGGTCCTGCTGCTGACGGAGCCGATGCTGCGCGTGATGGGCCTGACGGCGGCACAGATGGCGTTTGCCAAGCCCTTCCTCGCGCTCATGGGCGGCACGCTCTTCTTCGAGGCGATGAACGGGGCGATCGCGGCGACCTTGCGGGCGCACACGCACACCCGAGACGCGATGTGGGTCACGGGTGGTCAGAATGTGCTCAACGTGATCGGCAACTGTCTGCTGTTGTTCGGCTTCCTCGGCTTCCCGAAGCTGGGCGTCGTGGGCGTGGCCATCTCAGGCATCGTGAGTCGCGCGGCGGCCAGCGTCGCGTTGTGGATCTTGCTGGAATGGCGCACGCACCTGAAGGTGCGCGCGAAGGACTTCTTCACGATCCAACGGGAGAAGATCGGAGCGATCCTCCACATCGGTTTGCCGGCAGCGGGCGAACACACCAGCTGGTGGCTGGCCTACATGATGATTACGCGGTTTTGCGCCGACATGGGCGGCGGGGCGCTGGCCACACAGCAATACGTGATGACGATCGTGCGTTGGGTGATCCTGATGAACGTGTCGATCGGCCTAGGGACAGAGATCATCACCGGACATCTGGTCGGCGCCGGGCGTTTTCAGGAGGCTTACGATGGTCTGCTGCGGAGCGTGGGACTGGGCCTGCGTTGCGCCCTCATCGGGGCGGCGGTGTTGGCGTTGGGCGCGCCGTGGATCCTCGGCTGGTTCACCAGTGACCCGGCGATTATCGCCGGCGGCGTGGTCCTGCTGCGCCTGGGGTTGCTGATCGAGCCGGGGCGGGTCTTCAACGTGATCGTGATCAATTCCCTGCGCGCCACGGGGGATGCGCGTTTCCCGGTGATCGTCGGCCTGATCGTGATGTGGAGCGTGTGGGTGCTCCTCTCCTGGTTCCTCGGCTTGCATCTCGGCTGGGGGCTCGTCGGCATCTGGCTTGCGATGGTCTGCGACGAATGGACCCGTGGCCTGCTCATGTACTGGCGTTGGCGGAAATGGAAGTGGCTGCCCCATGCCGAGCGCAGCCGGGCCCGGGCGCAGGAGATGTCGTTGGGCGAGGCCCAGAATGCCGGTGTGGCGGAGACCTGAGCACCTGCTGCAACCGCCGCGGCGGGTCCCCACCTGCGTATTGGCTTGATCCGGAACAAGTCGGGACGGTGGTTTTTGTTGTCGCAGTGTCATTTGACGTTCTTCTTCAGCCCGCCTGTCGCGGGCCGATAAGAGGCCTCGCGACCTGCCCCCCCGACCGCAGCAACCACCTGTCATGTCAAAACTACTCAGTCGCAGTCTCTGCGCCTCGCTCCTCATCGCCGCCGGTGCGACCGGCTCGCTCGCCCAGAACCAGAGCTCGTCCGCGACCGACAAGCCGGTCTTCCAGTGGGGGGGCGATTTCCGCTTCCGCTACGAGGGCTACAACAACGCGCACACGCTCCGAAACTTCGGTGCGCATGATCGCGATTACCTGCGGTCCCGGCTCCGGCTCTGGGAGACGACCAATCCGTTCCCGAGCCTGACGCTCTTCGGCCGTGTCTCCGCTGAGCCGCGTTACTGGTTCAATGCCGCCACCAAGGCCGCGGAGGGCGAGGAGTGGAAGTATGGCATCCTCGACAATTTCTACGCCAAGTGGACGACCGAGGCCGACGGCACTCCGGTCGTTGTGACGATCGGCCGCCAGGACATCCAGTTGGGTGATCAGTGGCTCGTCACAGACGGCACCCCGCTGGACGGTTCCTGGACGAACCATTTCGACGGCGTGCGCCTCACCGCCGATGCGAAGGAGATGAAGACGAAGTTCGATCTCATCGTCTTCAATCAGCAGGCGCTCCCGGGCGACCGCGTACCGATTCTCGGCAGCGATGCCAAGGCCGCCGCTCTCACGGAACAGGACGAGACTGGCGTCATCCTCTACGCTTCGAACAAGTCGCAGAAGAACATCCAGCTCGACGGTTACTTCATGTACAAGGGCGATGATCGCGTGGGTGCCCGCGGGTACGACGCCGACATCTACACCTTGGGCGGCCGCATCGCCGGCACGCCGACCGACAACTGGCAGTACTCGGCCGAAGCCGCGTACCAATGGGGCAACCGCCGGGACTCGGTGTTCCCCGCGGGCCGCACTGTCTCGGCCTATGCCGCCAACGCGAAACTCACCTACAACTTCAAGGACGAGCTCAAGAATCAGGTGACGTTTGCGATGGAGTACCTCTCCGGCGACAAGCCCGGCAGCACGGGCAAGGACGAGATGTTCGACGTTCTGTGGGGCCGCACGCCGCGCATCAGCGAGGTGTGGGCGGTGGCCCTGGGGCAGGACGTCGGACGCAATGCCCAGTACCAGAATCTCTTCCGGGTGGGGGCGACCTGGGGTTTCGCGCCGGCCAAGAACACGACGGTCACCGGGACCTACAGTGCGCTCTTCGCCCCGGAGGAGATCCCGACCCGGACCTCCAGTGCGCTTTTCGCGCGCGACAGCCACTTCCGCGGCCATCTGTTCCAACTCGTGGTGAAGCAGAAGTTCACCAAGCAGCTCAGCGGCCTTCTCCTCGCCGAGTGGTGCCCGATGGGCAGCTACTACAAGCATACCGACGAGATGACCTTTGTGCGGATCGAGGGGCTTTACTCCTTCTGAGCGAGCCGCGCGGAACGCCTATCGCTAACGAAAAGCCCGGACGGCTCGCGCCGCCCGGGCTTTTCTGTTTCGCCGGCGAGCGAATCAGTGGGCGGAGGTGGCCACGGCGCGGAAGCGGGCCTCGTCGGCGAAGCTGAAGACGAACAGATCTTCGCCACGGGCTTGGACGACAATTGTGGAGCCGTCGGCCTCGGTACGGATGAACCCCGCATCCTCGGCGGTGAGGCCGAGCTCGGGAGCCTTGGCCAGCTGCGCGGCGGCTGCAGCCGCGTCGGGGTAGTGCAGGAGCAGAAGCTGCACGCCGGGATAGGTGGCGCAGAGGCCTTCCTTGGGCGCAAAAAGTTCGGCGGCGGGGCCGGCGGGAATGTTCGAGAGGCCGATGCGGCCGCGGAAATACTTCCGCTCCTGCAGCCCGGTCGCCGGCAGGCGGGCGAACCAGGCGGGCTCGGCGGCCTCACGGGGTAACGTTGCGGCGAGCTCTGCGGCGAGGCGGTCGACCTCGGCCTGCGTTGCCGGGTCTTTCTGCGCGCCGGTCACGCTGGCGAAGTAGGGACCGCTCCAGAAGGCGGCATAGTAACCGAACCGCAAGGATCCTTGTCCGAGCGTGGCGCGAGCGAAGGTGCCGCTCTGCATCAGCGAGAACACACCGTAGGCGGCGGGAGCGTCGACCATCTCGTAGAGCTCGATCTGGATCGTGCTGCGCGTCGCGTTCTCGAACTGCCACGACACGACGCGGTTCACGCCGTACTCCTGGTAGAGTTCGGCGCCCCCGTCGATCAGATCGAAGAGCGTAGCGCTGACGGCGGTGCGCGCCGGTTCGGGCGCGGTCCAACCGGTTGCCGGTCGGAGCTTGGCGACGATGGTCGCGGGGTCCTCGGCGGCGACGGCGAAGCCGCTGGCGAGCGCGAGAAGGACGGTGGCGAGAGCGCGCATGACTGATCAATCGTTGTCTTGTGGAGGGCGGCGCTTCGTCGCCGCCGGGGCTGGCGAACGGCGCCGACGAAGCGGCGCCTTCCACCGGGCCAATCGGCGGGGGCGATCAGAGCTTCGCCTCGCGCACCGCGAGCGTGGCGAGATCGGCGCGACCGATTCCGTGGGCGGCGGCCATGCCGATCATCTGCACCTTCTCGGCGGTGAGGCCGACGAGGGTGCAGGCCAGCGCGTCGACGGCGACCGGGTCCGCGCCGACGATCACCTTGTTGGCGCGTTTCACCTCGCCCGGGCCGGCGGGGCCGTTGGTGAGGAGGAACTCGGTGCCGTCGCAGATGGCGAGGTCGGGGCGGCGCACGAGGTTCACATCGGCGATGCACTGGGAG
>JAEXPL010000422.1 GCA_023446865.1 Verrucomicrobiota bacterium
GCCTACAACCCCGGCGCCTTCTACTGGAAGGGCAAGGCCCACCTCGTCGCCCGCGTCGAGGGCGCCGACCGCAAGAGCTTCTTCGCCATCGCCGAGTCCAAGAACGGCGTCGACAACTTCCGCTTCTGGGACGAGCCGATCGACCTCCCCGAGCTCGCGCCCGAGACCAACGTCTACGACATGCGCATCACGATGCACGAAGACGGCTGGATCTACGGCGTCTTCTGCTCCGAGTCGAAGGATCCCAACGCCGCTCCCGGCGATCTCTCCTCGGCCGTCGCGCAGGCGGGCATCGTTCGCACCAAGGACTTCAAGAAGTGGGACCGTCTCCCGAATCTCAAGACACCCGCCTCCCAGCAGCGCAACGTCGTCCTCCACCCGGAGTTCGTCGCCGGCCAGTACGCCTTCTACACCCGCCCGATGGACGGCTTCATCGACGTCGGCTCCGGCGGCGGCATCGGCTGGACCCTCTGCAAAGACATCACCACCGGCGTCACCGGCCCGGAAACGATCATCGATTCCCGCGCCTACCACACCATCAAGGAAGTGAAGAACGGCCAGGGCCCCGCCCCGATCAAGACGCCGCAGGGCTGGCTCCACCTTGCCCACGGCGTGCGCGGCTGCGCTGCCGGCCTGCGCTACGTGATGTACATGTTCATGACCTCGCTCGAGGACCCCTCGAAGGTCATCGCCCGCCCGGGCGGCCACATCGTCTCGCCCCACTACTCCGAGCGCGTGGGCGACGTGTCCAACGTCACCTTCACCAACGGCTGGGTCCGCTTCCCCGACGACACCGTGGTCATGTACTACGGCGGTTCGGATACGCGCTGCTACGCCGCGCGCACCACCGTCGCCAAACTCGTCGACTGGTGCCTCAACACGCCCGAGGACGGCCTCACCACGCGCAAGTCGGTCGAGCAGCGCCTCGCCCTCGCGCGCGCGAACAAGGCACTCCTCGGCAAGTAATCGCGCCGCAGGCCTCGCGCTTCCTTCCCTCGCCCGCGTCGCCCTGTGCGCCGCGGGCTTTTTGTGCCACCCGACTGCTGCGGAGCCGCCCCCGGCGAAAAACCTTCACCCGGCCAACTGGCTGCCGATTCACCCGTTTGCGTCGTTGGCAGATCCACCGGCGGCCGTCATCGTCCACGCTCCTCCCTATGCTTTCGCTCCGTCTCTGCCTCGTTGGCGCCATGCTCGTCGCCGCCCCGATTGCCGCCCATGCCGGCAATCCGCTCATCCCCACCGTCTTCGCCGCCGATCCCTCCGCCCATGTCTGGCCCGGCGACGAACGCCTCTGGCTCTACACCTCGCACGACGAGCCCGGCACCAACACCTACGACACCATGATCAGCTACCACGTCTTCTCGACGTCGGACCTGGTCAACTGGACCGACTACGGGGTCGTCTTCCACCTCAAATCCGCCCCGTGGGCGATCAGCCACATGTGGGCGATCGACTGCGTGCGTCGCAACGGCACCTATTATCTCTTCTACTGCGCCCGGGAGCGCGGCACCGGCATGTTCCGCATTGCCGTAGCCTCCAGCCCCCGCCCGCAAGGCCCGTTCACCGACCTCGGCCCGATCGAGGGGCTCCGCGGCGGTATCGATCCCGCCGTGCTCGTCGACGACGACAATCAGGCCTATCTCGTCTGGGGTGGCGGCGGTCGTTGCTATGGCGTACGCCTCGCCGACGATCTCCGTTCCGCCGTGGCCGAGAGCTTCGTCGACCTCTCCGCTCAACTTCCCGACTTCTTCGAAGGACCGTGGCTCCATAAGCGCGCCGGAAAGTATTACCTGAGCTACCCCGGCCTGCCGGGACGCAAATGGCCGCAACACATGTACTACGCCGTCGCGGACAAGCCGCTCGGGCCCTACGCCGCCGGCGGCGTCTACATGCGCGAGTTCCCCGGCCGCTCCGACACCAACCACGGTTCCATCGCCGAGTACAAGGGCCGCTGGTACGCGTTCTACCACAGTTCGTGGCTCTCCGGCGGGAAGAGCCAGGTCCGCAGCCTCATGGCCGACGAACTCGAGTACGATGCGGCCGGCTCGATCAAACCCATCGTCCCGACCGAGCACGGCGTCGCGATCGCCGGCGTGCAGCCCGCGCCCTCCCGCGTCACCGTCCTGCTTGAGGCGGAAGCCGCCCCGGCCGCCGGTGGCGCGCTCGACGGTCCGACCGCCGCCACCGACCTTCCCGGCTTCAGCGCCGCAGGCTACGTCACCGGCTTCCGCCAGTCGCTCAACTACGTCACCGTCATGGTCCAGTCCGCGATGGCCCGTCAGGCACACCTGAAGATCCGTTACGCGGCGCCCGCCGGCCCGCAGAAGCTCAAGCTGCTCGTCAACCAGACCTCGTTGCAGGTACCCGACCTCGACCCCAAGGAATACGAGAAATATCTCTCGTTCCCGGTCGCCGCCGACTGGGCCGAGTTCGATTGCGGCGTCGTCTCGCTGCGCGAGGGCGACAACTTCATCAAGCTCTACACCGGCCGGCCCAGCGCCGACATCGCCATCGACTGGTTTCGGCTCGAGCCAACACCCTGACCGGCTCCCGCAGTCGCGCGATGCATTGGCGCGCGGTGGCACACGTCCGCTCACGCGGCCCGGGATTGCCCCGCCGGCCCAACCGCGCAACATCCCCGCTCCCCCGATGACCTCCTCCGC
>JAEXPL010000003.1 GCA_023446865.1 Verrucomicrobiota bacterium
CAAGAACCAAACACAATCGCGCCACAATCCTGCATCGTCACTTTCCCTCCCAGCACCACCGCTCCCTCTGAAGGGCCACGGCGGCACCGCCGTTTTCCGCCCCTATGGGACGACTGTGGTCGGAGACCGGACCTACGGGCGAGGGGGGCGGGATGGAGCTTTGCCGGACGGCCTCGGGCACGACTCCGGGCCGCGGCGGGTGAGGGGAAATGGTTGTGTGGCTGGGATCGCAGCGGTCCGCTCTTCCGCCTCGCGTTTCGTTCGGAGATGGACTGATTCTGCCGACTTGAATCCCGAGTCCGACTTTCCCGACGAGCCGTTTTCCGTTGAAGCCGAAGCCGCCGCGCGCCGCCGCGCCTATGAGCCGCCGGCCCCGCCCGCGCCCATCGACCGCTCGCAATGGCAGCGGCCGTGGGTGCAGCTGAAGTTCTTCACCTTCCAGCCGCAGATCTACCCGAAGATGATCCGCGACGCCTCGCCCGACGCGCGGGCGGGCGACTTCGTGGCGGTGTACGACAAGCTCGGCAAACGGCTGGGCACCGGATTCTGGAACAAGAAGGCCAACGTGCCGCTGCGCATCATGCGCTTCAGCAGCGAGCCCGTGACCGAGTCGTACTTCGAGGAGGCGTTGCGCCGCGCCGTGGCGTTCCGCCGCGAGATGCTCAAGCTCGACGCCGTCACCAACACCTACCGCGTGATCAATTCCGACGGCGACGGCCTGAGCGGACTCACCGTCGACCGCCATGGCGACACCCTGTTCGCCGACGTCTGCTCGCTCGGCGTGATGCAGCGGCTGCCGAAGTGGCTGAAGATCCTCCACGAGGCGCTCGGCACGAAGAACCACATCGTGCAGGTCGACGACGAAGTTGCGCACTGGGAGGGTATCCGCCCGGCCATGCTCGACCCGGTGGTCGACGAGAACGCCCCGCGGCGCGTGAAGGTGCGCGAGCACGGCGTGACGTTCGAGGTCGACTTCGAGGAGGGCCACAAGACCGGCTTTTTCTGCGACCAGCGCGACAATCGGCGCCGCTTCGCCGAGTTCACCAAGGGCGCGCGCGTGCTCGACCTCTGCTGCTACACCGGCGGCTTCGCGATCGCGGCCAAGGTCCACGGCGGCGCCGAGGAGGTGACCGGCGTCGATCTCGACGAGACCGCGATCGAGCAGGCCAAGCGCAACGCGAACATCAACAACGCCCGCATCAAGTGGGTGCACGCCGACGCCTATTCCTACGCCCGCCAGATGCAGAAGAACGGCGAGGCGTGGGACGCCGTGGTGCTCGACCCGCCGAAGTTCGTGCTCAGCCGCGACCCCGAGGACGACGACGGGCCGTTCGCCGGCCGCCGCCGCTACGAGGACATCAACCACCTCGGCATCGGCCTGGTGAAGCCCGGCGGGCTCTTCGTGACGTGCTCGTGCTCGGGTCTCGTGACGATGGACCAGTTCGAGGAGTACGTCATCAAGGCCGCGCACCGGCACAACCGCCGTCTCCAGATCTTCGATCGCACCGGCCCCGGCGCCGACCATCCCGTCTACTCGAACTGCCTCGAGAGCCGCTACCTGAAGGTCCTCTGGGCGAAGGTGGTGTGAGGGAGCGGAAGCGGAGAATCTGGAACTCAGGAAATCAGGAACGGAGTTCCGGAGCGGCGAATAGGGCAACGGCCGGTGAGTCGCCCCCTGCGGCAATCCTATTGGCTCCTGTCCTCGGGCGTCCCGAGGATTACGCGTCTGCACGATTTGCCTACCTCGGGCGACGCGGCCGCGTCACTGTCGCGCTTTAGGACTGAAACTAGTCGATTTTGTCTTCATGGCGTGGGACTGGTGGTAGAATTCCTGTTCGATAGGTACACCTTCCTCCAGACCCACCCCAACCCAAGGGTGATGACGAACGATCCAGTCATAGTCCCGAGGATCTTAGGGGCGTGGTGGCCGCTATTCTTCATGTCGATCACGAAGACCACGATCGCAGCGATTGTTCGCAGCGCCGCCGCTGTGACGATGAATCCTATGAGGACCAGAACGAGAATACGGATCATGCTCATCGTTGCCGAACGGTTTCAGGTGTGCCATGCCGGGCGGCTGACGGTGATTGGAAACCGGGCACTGCCCCGGCATTAGTACTGGTGGCTGCTTGGGCTCTTTCTTTTTGTAGTCACTCCACTGCCTTCGCAGCCTTCAGAAGAGCGTGCGCAAGCTCTGTGGCCTCTTCCGCCGTAAGCTCTACCGGATCACCAAACTTGGTGACTGCTTTCAGCATGACCGACGACTCATGCTCGGCCCAGCAATAGGCATCGCCGTCTGACACGCTGAAGACCCCTTCTTTCTTTTCGCTCATACGCAGGATGGACTCTCGGGATAGGTAGCGGTGCTTCTTCCGCCCAGACGCTTACGGATGAGAGGGTATGAGGTGGTCGGGTTGAAAACCGTGGAGGTCTGAACAACCCGGCCACCGGTATGAAGACTAACAGCGTTACCCATAACACCACGGCGCCTGCTGGCGAGCAAGCGGCTGTTTCTTCCTCAAAAGAGATATTCCTGGGCCTCGACGTGGCCAAGCGGTTACAGACGATCACACGGTTCGTGCCGGGCGAAGGGGCGAAGCCCGCCGAGAAGGTCACGGTGGAGACCGTGCTCAAGCGCGTGGCCAAGTGGCGCAAGGCCGGTATCGCCGTCCACTGCGTCTACGAGGCCGGGCCGACGGGCTTTGGTTTGGCGCGGCAACTGGTCAAGCTCGGGGCGACCTGCCTGGTCGTGCGTCCCAAGCGGCTCGACCGCTACGGCCGACAACGCAAGAACGACCCGCGCGACGCCCAGCATCTGGCCGAGGACCTCGCCGCCCATCACTTCGGACGCCAGGGGCTGCTGTGCCCGGTCCGTATCCCGAGTGTGGAGGAAGAACTGCGTCGGGTGCCCGGCCGCCAACGCGAGACACTCTCCCGCGCCCGCCACAAGATCCTCAACAGCGCGAAGGGCCGCGCCCTAGCCCTGGGTTACCTGCTGCCCAAACAATGGTGGCGGCCCCGGATCTTGCCCACCGCCCTGGCCGGCTTGCCCGCTGCGGTCACCCGGATGCTCGAACGCGCCGCCACCGCGGCCGCGGCGCTGCTGGAGCAGATCGAGGCCGTCGAAGCCGAGCTGACCGCCGCGGCCCGCCCGGCCCCGCAAGGGGTCGGCGCCCTGACCACCGCCGTCATCGACGCCGAGGTCTGCAACTGGCGCCGCTTCAAGAACCATCGGCAGGTCGGCAGCTTCGCCGGGTTGTGTCCCAGCGAGGATTCATCCGGCGACCGCCATCAACTCGGCGCGATCGACAAACACGGCAGCGGCCGACTGCGCTTCTTTTGCCAGGAGGCCGCCTGGCGCCTCCTGCGCTACCAACCCGACTACCAAGCCGTGCTCTGGGTGCGCGAGCGCCTGCGTGACGCCAACAAGACCCGCATCAAACAACTGATGGTCGCCTTGGCCCGCCGGTTCCTCGTCGACTGGTGGCGGGTGCGCACCGGTCGGGCCCGCTGGGAGGAACTGGGCATGGTCTTCGCCGCCCGCGGCTAGGCCCCTCACGCCCCTTCCCCCGCTCCCCAAGGAGCGGGGAACTCCCCTCCAGTCACCCGCCTGTTCTTTGCCAGTAATGTGTCTGTGCTGCGCCTTTGGCGCGACCCGGTTGGCCTCCCGTCCGTGGCTATGTGCCCTGTGCACGCGGTGTGAGAGTGGGCGACCAGCCGGGTTCGCGCTCGGTGTCGGGCCAATCTCCGTGGTTCCGATTCTTGGAGACATCCTGTTGCGCCCCCGGGCCGAATAACAGCTTAAGACCGGCCACCCGCCGGACCTCTTCCTCCCGCCCCGCCGAGACCGCGTCAGCTCCGCACCACCGCGACACTCCCTGGCACACGCCCAACGCTCCGTCCCTGATTCCAAACTCCAATCTATATAGCGACTCCACCCAGCTTGACTCACTTCACCTCATAACAGCCACGGCGGGCCGTGGACTGTGATTGGAAGGCGGGCACTTAACCGCCGTTGGCCTCTCGCCGCTTGTTAGCCCTCCGGTTTTCCGGACGAGCGGCTCGGTGTCGGTGAAGGTATACGTGAGCTCCACTTGATCTGCCCCGGTGAGCTGAAGTCGGCACCGCAGGAAACGGCCGCTCGAATTCCAGTGAACCGCGAACGTCAGCGCACATGCGCCGGCATCCCACTTCTCTTCGAAGACGTCAGCCAACTCGCCGTCGCTCGTATCCCGCGCAGATACCGCATACCCCGAGCCCTTCTTCTGGACGTGGTACTCAACCTGTGACCCGAAGTCGCCGACGCTGCGCCACACACCGACGAGCGGACTCACTTTTGCTTTCGCGCTAGGCTTGGGCATTGCGGGGATTCTTTCGGCTAACAGTGTTATTCACCCGCACCGCGTTTCACGACCTCGGTGCAGAGGGTTGCTTGGTTGAAGGGGTTGGGGATTCCAAGGGAAGAACTGCTGGTCCGGCGTGGTCCGGGCTGCGTGCCCGGATTTCGGGTTCGGTTGGCGTCTGATCAGACCAGCGAGGGCTGCGAAGTCGAGCCCGTTGACGCTCGGCGGTTCCGGCCCTGGATTCTCACGACGAAACGTCCTTGCTGGAGGTAGGGCGATTCTGCCGTGCGGCAGAATCGCCGAGCCGCGGCGCCCGCCGAGAGGTGGCCCAACCCCCGCCACCGGCCCCCGTT
>JAEXPL010000024.1 GCA_023446865.1 Verrucomicrobiota bacterium
CGCGGCCGGCGCGCTCGGTGGCGCGCCACGGTTTGAACTCGCCGTGCAGGACGACGCGCCGCACGTCGGTGAAGGCCGGTAGCACGATGCTGGCGGCGCCGCGCAGCCAGAACGAGTCGAGGTCGAACTCGTCGTGGAAGAGTCCGGAGAAGTGGGACCAGCGACTGGCGGGAGAGGTGAGACGCGATTGCGCGGCCATGGCGACTCGGCGAGTTAACGACGACACCGGTGGCGGTGTCCAACGGGAATCGACGCGAGGGGCACGCCGCGGGCGCCGCCGCCGAGATTCCGGGGTAACTTGCGAGGAGTTTGTGAATCCCAGCACGACGTTTCCCGAGGGCTTGCGAGTCGGAGCGGACGAAGCCTACAGCTGGTCCCGCATGCGCTTTCATCGTCTGAGTGCGGCCAGTGTGATGTTCGCCTTGTACGCGGCGGTATTCGCCGCCGACTCCCGCAGCCCCGATCATCCATCCACCGGCGGCGCCTACCAGTGGGGGCGCGAGGACGAGGTCTGGATCCAGCCCTGGGGCAACGCCGGCACCTGGTGGGCGGACAAGCTCTTCTGGCAGGACTCCGACGAGCTCCATCACTGGGAGTCCCAGATCGAGGCCGACAATACCGAAGCTTCCGGCCGCTACGCCTCGATCGGCGCGGGGGCCTGGCTCGATACCTACATCGCCGGGCTGCCGACCGGCCCCAACGGCGAGGGCGGCTATGCCCGCGGGCGACCGGCCTCCCGCGCCTACTCCGACTGGCACCGGCTCCGCGACGATCTCATGGGCCGCGACGTCAACGGCGCTTTCAATTTCTACCTGCTTGGCTGGATCTCGCCCGCCACGCCGCTCGATCCGGCCGACTGCGGCCCCGCCGGTGCGAACACCCCGCACGGCACCTATGGCGACCTCATCGCCGAACGGATGGCGACGCTTAGCGCGATGGACCACTACAGCGGCTACTACGCGGCCGACCTGCTGGTCAACATGCCCAACCTCTACATCAGCGGCGCCGACTTCCATCCCCGCAATGTGGAGGCGTTCGAGCGACGGCTCGGTTATCCGCTGCCGGGCACGACCGCGCCCGAGAAGGCCCGGCACATCCGCGCGCACCTCATGCCCGAGTGGGCCGACTATTGGTGCGACGCCTACGGACACTACTTCGCCGAGATCGCCAAACGCATCGAGGCGCTCCGTGGCCGACCCGCGCTGGTGGGCGGGCAGATCTACGGCGATGTCACCCTCACGCGCTGGCTCGGCGGCGACATGCGCCGCTACCTCAAGCTGCTGCCGCCGGAGCGCTGGTATTTCGACCTCGAGATGCAGGGCGACTGGATCCGCTCGGTGAACACAGCGGGCTTCTACACCTCCACGGTCGGCACCGCCTGCGCGTGGGAGCCCTCGATGTGGCTCGGCTCGAAGATGGATGTCTTCGACGACGTGCTCACCAGCAGCCTCGAGTTCTCCGGCCTGCCGCGCGTCGCGGGCGACGCCGTGCAGCACACCCACTGGTTCCAGATCGTGTTCACCCACGTCGCCACGCGCGAGGGCACGGTGCGGCGCGGCGTGACGGCGCTCGAGTACGGCTATGGCATGAGCGCGCAGGGCAACGTCGATCCGCGCATCCGCGCCGCGATGTACAACCACATCCCGCGCAAACCCTTCGGCCCCGGCTTCTACTATTCGGAGGCGATGGTGCGCTCCTTCGAGCGCGAGGGGGTGTGCTGGAAGGTCAACAACGAGGCGGCCCGCGCGTTCGACACGGTCGGCTGCGGCTACTTCGCCACCGACGCCGCGCTCGAGAATCTCGGGCCCGCCACCGCGCCCGCGTGCTGGATCGTGCTGCGGCAGGACCGCCTGCCCGCCGCCGAGCGCGCCAAGCTCGAGGCGGTCGCCCCCGTCGTCACCCCCGAGCAGGCCGCGGCGCTCACCCCCGTGCGCACCTCGGCCGGCGCCAACGCCTGGGGCTTCATCGACCAGGAGGGCCGGCTCGTGGTGGTCGTCGCCAACCTCGCCCGCGGCGACAATGCCGTGCAGGTCGACCTCGCGAACCTGGTCGACGGCGCCTACGCCCCGACCGACGCGCTCACGGGTGCCGTGGCGCTGAATACGAGCGCCTCCGGTGGGCGAGCCCGCTTCACCCTCAACCTGGCGGACTACGACACGCGTGTCCTGGTCTTCCCCGCCTCCGCCGTGGCGACCAACTGAACCGGAGAACGACGCCATGAAACACCTCTTCTCCTTCGTTTTCAGGATGCTCCCCGTAGGTCCAGTCTCCGACTGGACGCCTTGTGCGCGAGCGGGCGTGCGGGCTCGGGGCTGTTGCGACCGGTCGGAGACCGGTCCTACGCGCCGGCAGGCCGGCCAGGTAGCGGAACGGCTTCCGTTCCGTCCGGAGGCGAAACGCTTCCGCTACGCCGCCCACTTGCTTCGATCGCAGGTCGCGGGCCTCGGCCTGGGTCTGGCGTTGCTTGCCGGATCCGGCGTCTCCGCCCCCGCCCAGACCACGCAGGCGCGCGCCGCTCTCTCGGTCTTCGCCGGCACGGTCAGCCCCGGCGCCGTCGACGGTACCGGGGCCGGTGCGCGGTTCTTCAATCCCGCCGGCGTGGCTTCCGATCAGGACGGCAATCTCTACGTCGCCGACACCGGCAACGGCACCATCCGCAAGATCACGCCCGCGGGCGCCGTCACCACCCTCGCCGGTTCGCCGGGCACGTGGGGCGCGACCGACGCCACCGGGGCCGCCGCGCGCTTTGCCGCGCCGCTGCACCTCGCGGTCGACGCGGCGGGCGATGTCTTCGTCGCCGACTCCGCCAACGGCGCGATCCGCAAGATCACCGCGGCGGGCGTCGTCACCACGTTCGATCTCTCCGCGGCCGATCCGGTCGTGAACGCCCCGAGCGGCATCGCCGTCACGTCCGACGGCCAGACCATCTACTTCTCCGATCGGGGCAACAACGTCGTGCGCCGCATCGTCGGCTCCGGCGCGGTCTCGGTCTTTGCCGGCGATCCGCGCCGCTCCGGCACGGCGGACGGGCAGGGGAGCGCCGCGCGTTTCTACGAACCGGCCGGTCTGGCGCTCGATGGTGCGGGCAATCTCTACGTCGCCGATTCGCGCAACCACACCATTCGCAAGATCACCGCCGCTGGCGCGGTCACCACGCTGGCCGGCACTGCTGGCGTCCCCGGCACCACCGATGCCGCGGGGCTCGCGGCGCAGTTTCATCTGCCGCGTGCCGTCGCCGTGGATGCGGCGGGCAACGTGTTCGTGGCGGACGCCGGCAATCACACTGTGCGCCGGATCGCCGCGAGTGGCGCGGCGGTCACCACGCTGGCCGGCACCGCAGAACGCGCAGGCAGCGCCATCGGCACGGGCGCGGCCGCGCAGTTCGATCTTCCGGCCGGCCTCGCCGCGCTGGCCGACGGCACGCTCTACGTGGCCGATTCGCGCAACCACGCGATCCGCCGCATCACGACGGCGGGCGTCGTCACCACCTTTGCCGGCGTCGCTCCGGGCTCGACCGACGGCACCGGCGCCGCGGCGCGCTTCCGCCAGCCGCGCGCGCTCGCCTGCGACGGCGCGGGCAATCTCTACGTGGCCGACACGCTCAACTCCACGATCCGCAAGCTCACGCCCGCCGGCGTCGCCACGACGCTCGCGGGTACCGCCGGAGCCACCGGTTCGGCCGACGGCACGGGTGCGGCGGCGCGTTTCCACCAGCCCGAGGGCATCCTCGCGGCGACCGACGGCACGGTCTACGTGGCCGACACGCTCAACCACACGATCCGCAAGATCACCACGGCGGGCGTTGTCACCACGCTCGCCGGCACCGCGGGCGAGTCGGGCGACGCCGATGGCACCGGGGCCGACGCGCGCTTCCGGCACCCGCAGGGCCTCGCGTTCGACAACGACGGCAACCTCATCGTGGCCGACACCTTCAACAACCTGATCCGCCGCGTCACCCCGGCAGGCGTCGTGACGACGGTCGCCGGCAATTCCTCGGCCTACGGCTTCGGCACACGCGACGGCACCGGCGTCCAAGTGCAGTTCTGCCACCCGACGGCGGTGGCGGTGAATGCCACCGGCGAGATCTTCGTGGCCGATTCCAACAACGCCGCCATCCGCAAGATCGTCGGCGGCACCGTCTCTACGGCGTACGGAGTGGCCGAGTCTTTCGGCACCAGCGATGGCGCTGCCGGTGGCGTGCGGTTCCGCCGGCCGATGGCGCTCGCCTTCGACGGCGACGGCAACCTGCTCGTCGCCGATCCCGATGCGGAGACCGTGCGACTCATCGCGACCGACGGCGCCTCGCACACCATCGCCGGGCTCGGCGATGTCGCGGGCGCGGCCGAAGGGGCCGGCCCCGTGGCCCGGCTTTCGGCGCCCCATGGGGGCGCCGTTGCTCCGGACGGGACGATCTACATCGCGGATACCGGCAACCACGTGATCCGGCGCGGTACGGTCGAGTGGGCGACGCCCCCCGCGATCACGCAGCAGCCGAAGAAGACCGCCGGCGTGACCCCGTACACGGTCACGATCCGCGCCACCTCCGCCAACGGCGTGCTCCACTATCGTTGGCAGTTCCTGCCGAAGTGGGGCGCATGGACGGACTGCGCGACGGACGCGCGCTTCACCGGCGCCGACACCGACACGCTGGTGGTTCCCGGCATGAGCATGGCGTTGGTCGAGACGGAGGTCCGCGGCCTGGTCGACAACGGCTTCTCCACCACGGTCGCCACCGATGCATCGACCCTCTGGATCGCCGGCGACAACGAGGTCCGCATCACCGGCGATGCCTCCGACGTCGAGTTGATCGTGGACGTCAAGCGCCTGGCCGGCGCGGACAAACCCAACTCCAACTGGGGCAGCAGCTGGGGCATCGTCGACGGCGTGGGCGCCGCGGCGAAGTTCTCCGGCCCCCGCGGAGTCGCGATCGACGCGGCCGGCGTCGCCTACGTGGCCGACGCCGCCGGCGGCCCCATCCGCAAGGTCCTGCCCGACGGCACCGTCACGACGCTCGCCGGCAAGGCCGGCACGGCGGCGGGGGAAGGCTGGGGCAACGTCGATGGCACCGGCTCGGTCGCGCGTTTCGCCGGACCGCAGGCCCTCGCGTTCGCACCCGACGGCACGCTCGTCGTCGCCGACACCGACAACGGTACGCTGCGCCGGGTGACGCCCGCCGGCGTCGTGACCACGATCGCCGACAGCGCGGGCCAGCCGTACCGGTTCCAACGCCCGCAGGGCGTGGCGGTCGACACCCTCGGCACGATCTACGTTTCCGATACGGACGACTGCACGGTGCGCAAGATCGACGCCGACGGCGTGGTCCGGCTCGTCGCCGGGCGCTCGTTGCTGAGCG
>JAEXPL010000162.1 GCA_023446865.1 Verrucomicrobiota bacterium
GGCCGGGAAGGTGGGCGAGTGGGGCATGTTGGGCACATGCGGGGCGTGCGGTTTCGGGGCGGGGGGGGGAACTCCCGGAGCTTGTTCCGGGGCCTCCACCGCCGGGGCAGCCGGAGCATGCCGGACCCCGCCCATCGCATCGCGGGCGATGCGGTGCGCCATGTCGATGGCCACTTCGGCGGCTTCGAGACCGGCGCGGAGCCCGCCCATGCCGGGGAATTCGCCCGGAGCGGACGCCTCGGTCTTCGTGACGAAGACCTTCTCGTCGAAGTCGGTGGCGACCGTTCCGCTCTGGGCGCGGAGGCGGAAACTGGCCTTGGAGGCGACGGGCAGGCGGAGCACGATCTTGCCGTTCATCGAGGAGAACGAGTGCGACTTTCCCTCGGGCAGGGCCGCGTAGCGCGCGGAGATTTCGCCGTTCATCGTGTCGACCGCCACGCCGCCGCCGATGTTGTCGAGTGTGACCGGGCCGTTGAGGTTGCTGATCTCGATGTCGCCGTTGATGTCGCGGATCATGGCGCTGCCGTTGATCGCGACCTTCACGATCACCGCGGTGTCGCGCGGCACGGTGACCTCGAAGTCGCCTCCGCCGGAGAAGAGCGAACCGGAGTCTTGGGTGAGGTAGACGACGTTGTCGCGCTCGGTGAGGTTGAAGGCATTGGAGGCGGCAATGACCCGGAGGCCGTCCTCGCGCCGCGACTCCTTCTGGACGGAGTCGCGGCTGGAGCGCACGGTGACGTTGGATACGTCGGCGCCGAGGACGGAGACCTGGCCGTTCATGGCCTCGATGCGAATGGTGCGAGGCGCATTGGGCTGACTGAAGGCGATCGAAGCGGTGTTGGTATTGGAGTCGGCGCCGTGCGACGCCGGGAGAACTGCGGCCAGCGCGAGGAGGAACGCGGCCGGGAGATAGGTGAGGCGGAGCGATTTCATGACGGGGGATGGAGTTGGGATGGGAGGAACGGTGTCACAGGAGCTGCACGAGGCCGTTCGAGGCCGCGGCACGGACGGTGGAATTGACGGACGGGTCGTGGGCGAGGAGCTCGAAGTGGGTCTGCGCTTCCGTGGCCTTGGCATTCGCGAGGAAGTCGATCATCGCCACCTGTACGATGGGCGATGTTTCGCGGGTCAGTGCGGCGAGGACACCGGAGCGGACGGCGGGTACGGTTGCGTGCGGGTAGAGCGACTCGAGCGCGGAGATGCGCACGTTGATGTTGGGGTCCTGGGCCACGGCGCCGAGGAGCTCGGCCAAACCGGTGTCGGTGTCGGTGTCGGTGGCCAGCACCGCTTGGACGCGACCGGACGCGGGTTGGCGGTCGAGGGCCGTGTACGCGACGAGGCGCGTGACGGCGTCGACCTGTCGGCGCAACGCGGTGAGGTCGGCGTCGCGTTCGCGGCGAGTTTGGACGAGGAGGGTTCCGATTACGGCGCAGGCGACGAGCAACGCCGTGGCGGCGAGCTGGGCGAAGGGATTCGCCGGGAGCCACTCGGCGCGGAGGCGCGCGAGGCCGCGGCGCACGGGGGCGAAAACGCCGGGCTCGCGTTGGACGGCGAGGTGAGTGTCGAGCATCGCGTAGAAGTTGCGGCGCAGGTTTTCGGTCGGGACCGGTGCTGGATATTTGGCCACGACACGGTCGATCTCCTGGAAATCGGCCCAGGCGCGCTGACAGTCGAGGCACGTGCGGAGGTGTTCGCCGAGGGCCTTCGCCCGGCTGGGGCTGAGGCGGTTCGCGCGATACTCGAGAAAGTCTTCCTGGAAAGAATCGCAGCTCATGGGTGGTGGGTTTACGGCGATGCGGTTGGGCGGTTGCGGTGCCCGGCTCAGGCGGCCGGGCTGCGGCGCAGGCGGAAGTACCGGTCGCGGAGCGCATTGAAGGCGCGGTGGACGCGGACCTTCACGGCTCCGACGGTGGTGTCGAAGAGACGGGCGATCTCCTCGTGGGAGAGTTCCTGGAACCGGGCGAGCACGAGGAGTTCGCGTTGTTCGGTGGGGAGGGTGGCGAGGGCGCGATCGAGCAGGGCGAGATCGTCGGAGGCGGTGGCCCGGTTTGCGGGCGAAGGAGCATGGTCGGGAAGGTCCTCGATCGGGCCCGCTTCGCCATCGACTTCGGGTTGGCCGGTGCGTCCGCGGCGGGAGCCGAAATGGTCGGCCGCGACCTTGCGCGCCAAGTGATAGATCCACGCGGAGAACTTCCCTTCGTCGCGGTAGGTGTGGCGGTACTTGAGGATGCGGTAGAAGACCATCTGCACGAGGTCTTCGCTCACGTTGCGATCGCGGGTCAGGTGGACGAAGAATCCGTAGAGAGCCCGGTGGTGCCGTTCGAAGAGGTCGCCGAGCCTGCGCAGGTCCCCGGCGCGGACGGCGAGCATCAGGTCGTGGTCGGAGGAGTCCATGAGGTCGGCCTTGACGGGCGGCTCAGGCTGAATCCCGGCGGGGGCGAGGGTGCTTTCTGGGACGGCGATCACGGTTGACCGGCGACATGATTGAGTGTCGTCCGGGAAAACCGGGATCCGGAAAAAAGGTTACAGGATTTCTCGCGGGCGCCGCGGACGCTGGCCTCCGTGGGCCTCAAGATGGCGGGGCGAGGCGGCGGAGGTTGTCGCAGACGATGGCGGCGGCGACGGCGGCGTTGAGCGACTCGGCGCGGCCGTAGGCGGGGATGGTGATGCGCTGGGTGAGCGCGACTTTCACGGCGGCGGAGAGTCCGCGGCCTTCGCTGCCGACCACGACGACGGCGGCGGGTGGTGCCTCGAGAGTGTGGACATCGGCGCCGTCGAGGTCGCAGCCGAGCACCGGCACGCTGGCGGCCGCGAGCACGGCGGGCAGATCGACGCGGTGGATCTCGGCGCGGGCGAGCGAACCCTTGCTCGCGTTGACCACCTTCTGGGAGAACGGATCGGCGCAGCCCTCGCCGAGGAGCACGCGGTCGAAGCCGTACCAATCGGCGATGCGCAGGATGGTGCCGACGTTGCCGGGGTCCTGCACGGCATCGAGCGCGAGCGTGAAGCCGACGCGGAGCTGCGCCGGGTCGAGTGCCACCGGCGCCGGGCGGGCGAGGACGGCGAGGATGGACGAAGGCGAGGGCAGGTGGCTGATTCGCGCCATCTCCGCCTCGGTCGTCTCGTGGAACGTGTAGGGCTCCTCGTGGGCGGAGGCGTCGCGTTTCCAGCCGGCCCAGTCGGGGGTGACATAGAGCTCGCCGGTGAACCGGCCGAAGTGGACGAACTCGCGCACGGCTTTGTCACCCTCGACGAGGAAGACGCCCTCGTCGCGGCGGAAACGTTCGTCGTCGCGCAGGCGCTGGAGGCGTTTGATCTCGGCGGCGGAGAGCATCGGCGCGAGCGAAACGCGGGAGCGGCGCGAAGGCGAGTTGTTACCGCGCGGGCGGCTTTGAGGCCGTCGCGGCGTCTGCGCGGGCGGCAATTGCTGGTGCGAATTTGACCCGGTGGGCCGATACTTCAGCCTGTTCGCCACCGCATCCCCATGCCTTCCCAATTCAACCGCCGACAGTTTCTGCAATCGGCTGCCGTCGCCGGCCTCGGTCTCGGCCTCGCCGACTCCCGGCTCATCGCCGCTCCCGCGGCCGCCACCCCAACGCGGAACGCGCTGCCGCGCTGGCGCGGTTTCAACCTGCTCGACTTCTTCCAGCCCGATCCGCTCCAGCGGCGGCCGGCCACGACCGAGGACCAGCTGCGCTGGATTGCCGACTGGGGCTTCGATTTCGTGCGGTTGCCGATGGCCTATCCTTTCTATCTGGATATCGATCGCTCCGTGCCGATCACCCCGGACGGGGTGCGCCGGATCGACCCGCGCCGGGTCGAGGAGGTCGACCGCCTGGTGTCCCTCGCGCATAAGCACGGTCTCCACGTCAGCCTCAATCTTCACCGCGCCCCCGGCTACTGCATCAACGCCGGATTCCACGAGCCGTACAACCTCTGGCGGGACCAGGAGGCGCTCGACGCCTTCTGCTTTCATTGGAGCCTGTGGGCCACACGCTACCGGCAGATGTCGCCGGACCGCATCAGCTTCGATTTGGTCAACGAGCCGAGCATGCGCGAAGACATGAACGATCAGCACTCGCGGCTGAGCGCGGTGCCGGGTGCGACCTACCGGCGCGTCGCCCAGGCCGCCGCCGCGGCCATCCGCGCCGCCAACCCCGCGCACCGCATCGTCGCCGATGGCAACGAGGGCGGCGGCAAGACGGTGCCCGAGCTGGTCGACCTGGACATCGCGCAGAGCTGCCGCGGCTATTTCCCGGCCATCATCTCCCATTACCGGGCGCCATGGGTTTACAAGGACACGGAGCACCTGCCCGAGCCCTGCTGGCCGGGCACCGTGGAGTTTCGCGAGGTCGATCGGGCGAGCGGGAAGACCGTGGTGCGCACCGAGCGGCTCGGACGCGAGAGGCTCGAGGACTTCTACCGGCCCTGGATCGCGTTGAAGAACCAGGGCGTGGGCGTGCATTGCGGCGAATGCGGGTGCTGGCACCGGACGCCCCACACGGTGTTCCTCGCGTGGTTCGGCGACGTGCTCGACATCCTCACCGCGCAGGGGATCGGCTATGCCCTCTGGGAGTTCGACGGCGATTTCGGCGTCCTCAACTCCGGGCGCAACGATGTCGCCTACGAGGACTGGCATGGCCAGAAGCTCGACCGCAAACTCCTGGAGCTCCTCCAGAGATATTAGGGCGGGAAGGCGCGCCGGGCGGCGGAACGTTTCTTGCCGGCCGGATGCGCGGGGTGGATGCTCGCGTCATGAACACGTCGCCGCTGCGTTGGGGCATCCTCGGGACCGGAACGATCGCGCACAAGTTTGCGCAGGCGCTGCGGGAAACCGATGCCGGCCGGCTGGTCGCGGTGGGCAGCCGGGGCGCCGAATCGGCCCGGCGCTTCGCGGCGGAGTTCGGCGCAGTGCGGGCGCACGGCGGCTATGCCGAACTGATCGCCGACGCGGAGGTGGAGGCGGTGTACGTCGCCACGCCGCACCCGTCGCACGCCGAATGGGCGATCGCCGCGGCGCGTGCGGGCAAGCATGTGCTCTGCGAGAAACCGCTGACGTTGAATCTTGCCGACAGCGAGCGGGTGGTGGTGGCGGCGCGGCCGGCGGGGGTGACGTTGATGGAAGCGTTCATGTACCGCTGCCACCCGCAGACGGCGAGACTCGCCGCGCTGGTGCGCGATGGTGCAATTGGTCGGCTCGGGTTGGTGGAAGCGGCCTTTGGGTTCCACTGCGATTTCAGCCCAGGCCACCGTCTCTTTGCCAACGCGCTCGGTGGTGGTGGTATCCTGGACGTGGGCGGCTACCCGGTGTCGATGGCGCGGCTGCTGGCGGGCGCGGCACAGGGCCGGGCGTTTGCCGATCCGGTGGCGGTGACCGGGGCGGCGCGGTTGCACCCGGAGGAGGGGACGGATCTCCATGCAGCGGCGACGCTGCGCTTCGAGGGCGACGTGGTGGCGCAGGTCGCCTGCGGCGTGTCGCTCGAGCTGGAGAACGTGGTGCGCGTCCATGGCTCGGAGGGTTGGATACTCGTGCGCGAGCCGTGGTTCGCGGCGAGCGAGGGCGGAATGACGCGGATCGAGCTGCGGCGGCGCGGGCGCGCGCCGGAGACGATCGCGATGGCGGCGGACCGCGGGCTCTACGTCTACGAGGCGGAGGCTTTCGCCGCGGCGGTGCGCGGCGGGCGGCGCGAGGTCCCGGCGATGACCTGGGCCGACACGCTCGGCAACATGGCGACGCTTGACCGCTGGCGGGCTGCCGCCGGCGTGGTTTACCGCGGCGAGGGAGGTTGAGTCGCAAGGGCGGCTCGGACCGCACCGGACAAGGAAAAGCCCCGCCGACAAGCGGCGGGGCTGATGTGGGTTTGCGGGGAAAGGGGAGGCTCAGGCGCCGCCGGGCTGCGCGGCGACGGCATCCTCGGCCATGAGGACCATGAGGTACCAGCCGAGGACGACGAGGTATCCGATCTCCTGATGGGCGGAGGCCTTGAGCTCGACGCTGACCTGGGCGCCGAGCTTGAGGCCGCCGGCGTCGGGCTTGATGGAAAGGAGGCGGTCGCCCTCGGTGTCGAAGAAGGCCCAGGTGTTCTGCCAGAAGTTCACACAGCGCCAGAGGAAGCGCTGGTCGGCCATGGCCTCGAGCACGCCCTCGCCGGTGTTGCGCGGGCGGAAGACGGCGAAGTCGTAGTCGGAGTTGGGCAGCCGGATGCTGACGCGGGGATTGAGGAAGCCGGCGGCCTTGAACGACCAGGTGCCGTCGGGTGAGCGGGCGACGGCGGCGGTGCCGACGTTCTTGCGCCACCGCAGCGTGGCGACGGTCTCCTCGCCGACCACCATTTCGTACTCCTGCCGGAGCTGGCTGGGCTGGCGCCAGAGGGCGTTGCGCCCGGCGAGATCGCGGATGCTCCGGGTGTTGTTCGCAGCCGGCCGGGCGGCCGGTTCCGGCGCACCGGGCTGGCGCGTGGGGAGCGTCACGCGGAGCGGCGAGGGATAGGGACTGGGATCGGCAGGCATGATGGCGACACAGCCGGGGCTGGTCGAACGACTTACACCAACTGTTGGTCGAAGCGAAGCGTTCCTTGGTGTAAAAAACTCCAAATACCGGGATTAACGGGAATTTGACAGGCCTGGCCCGGGACGGGTCTGTCAGTAGTTTTCCGGGGCGGAGGTGGCCTGTCACAGAAGCTCGGCGACGAGTGCGGCGGCGTTGGAGGTGCCGAGGCGACGGGCGCCGGCGTCGAGGAGCGTGCGGGCGGTGGCGAGGGTCTTGATGCCGCCGCTGGCCTTGATGGCGATGGGCTGCGTGCGGGCGGCGGCCCAGGCGCGGATGTGCTCGGGATCGGCGCCGGCGGAGCCGAAGCCGGTCGAGGTCTTGATGAAATCGGCCCGGGCGTCCTCGCAGAGCTGGAGCGCGGCGAGGCGTTGGGCGGCGTCGAGGTAGCAGGTCTCGACGATGACCTTCACGAGCAGCCCGAGGTCGTGGGCGCAGGCGACGAGGGGGCCGAGCTCCGCCGCGACCTCGGCGGGGCGGCCCTCGCGCAGCGCGGAGTAGTGCATCACGATATCCACTTCGTCGGCACCGGCGGCGCGGGCGGCCTCGATCTCCGCGCGCTTGGCCGCGACGGAGAAGCGGCCGCTGGGGAAGCCGACGACGGTCCCGACCCGCACACCTGAGCCGGCGAGCCGGTGGGCGGCGAAGGCGACGTTGGTCGGGTAAAGCATCACGCAGGCGAACTGGTGGACGGCGGCCTCGGCGCAGAGGGCGGCGAGGTCGGCCTCGGTCGCATCGAGGCGGAGGTTGGTGGAGTCGATCGTACGGGCGAGCTCGGCGGCGGTCATGGCGGCAGGCAAGCAGGCGGTGCCGCGCGGCACAAGCGCCCGGCGGACACGCCGTTCGTCCCGCGCCGGCGACCGTCCGAATAAAACATGGCGCGTTGCGCGCCGGCGGCGGTAGTGTCGTGGCG
>JAEXPL010000310.1 GCA_023446865.1 Verrucomicrobiota bacterium
TCGGAGCGGTGCAGGGGCGTCGACGACAACAACCGGCCCCGCCGCGGCTAGGCCGGCGGCGGGGCGCAACCCCTTTTCTACAGCAAACAGGTCTTGGCGCCCATGGTGGGATCGGTGATCAGGCGGCGTGGGCGATCAGCCGGCGGGCGGGCGGGCGGCAGTGCGTCGGCCGCGCGGCGGACGGAGCCGCCGAGGGCCGGCGGCTTGCGATGGTGAGCCGGCGGGCGGGCGACTCGCTGGCGAGCATGACGAGCAGGCCGAGGACGCTGAGCCCGCCGGTGCCGTATCCGAAGAGTTCGGCCGCAGGGAGACGCAGGTTGAGCAGCGCAAAGGCGACGATCGCGAGGGTGAGGAGGACGGCGGCCGCGGAGAGGAGAGCACGAGTTGTTTTCATGATTCAGAGTTGATTGTGCGCTCCTAATTGCAGCGTCCGTGCCAACCCTTCGCTGGAGACATAAGTCGCTGATAAAGAGCTGAAAAAGGAATCATGGGCAGGAAGGCCCCGGCGGCCGTTTGCCGCAGGGTAGGGAAACGGGATTCCCGGAAGTGGGACGCAGCGCACCGTGCGGCGGTAGGAGCCGAATCGATGAAGGCGGTTGCCGGCTGCGGACCGCTGTCGGGACGGCCGATCGCGGCGTCTAGGTGTACCGAATTACCGGCTACGGCTGGGCCTCGAAGGTACGTCCGTCGGGCAGGCGGAGACGCACGGGCGAGCCGGCGCGGAAGATGATGCTGCGGTAGCTTTCTCCCGCCACCGGACGGACTTCCGCGAGGTAGCGACCCGGGCCGACGAGATCGGCGTAGGT
Organism: Verrucomicrobiota bacterium; assembly: GCA_023446865.1. GTDB lineage: Bacteria > Verrucomicrobiota > Verrucomicrobiia > Opitutales > Opitutaceae > CAJCBL01. Next base: position 807 of record JAEXPL010000310.1, read on the forward strand.
GGCGTTGGTGGCACCGGTCTCCCGGTAGTGCCGCTCGGCGGCGCGCGCCAGTTGGCGGAGATTGTCGCGGATGGCGTTGTCCTGCGAACTTGTGCGGACTTTCTGGAACGCCGGGGCGGCGACGGCGACGAGCGCGCCGATGGTCACCGGGTTGTAGACGGCGATCGTCGCGAGGTCCTCCTTGAGCGAGCTGTGCCAGGCGGAGCGGTAGAGAACACCGTCGGGCAGGTTGGTGCGCAGGGCGAGCAGGGGCTGCCGTGGCGAGGGCAGGTTGCGCACGGCGAGGGCGAGCGTGCGGGCGAGTTCCGGGCTGGCCGCGCGGTTGAGCTCGGGCAGTTCGTGGAGACGCGCGAAGAAGCGTGGCGAAAGGTAGGTCAGGCCGTTGCCGTCGGGCCCGAGGCGGCCGAGCGCGGCGGCGAAGCCGGGCTCCTGCGCGAGGCGCTGGCTGTTGCCGCGGCAGGTGTCGAGGAAGGCGCGGGAGGTGGCGAAGTACAACGCCTCGCCTTCGATCGCGAGGAGGGGGCTCCAGTCCGCCACGGGCAGACGGGGCTTGAGCGCGTAGAAGGCGACGCCGCCCTCGTCGGTGCGGGCGAACGCCGGCAGGCGGTCGAGCAGGTCCTTGAGCGCGGGCGCCACGCCGTCGAATCGAAGGACGAATGAGACCGCAGGGACCTGGACCGACTCGGGCGTGGGCAATTTGATCGTGCCGGAGGGCTCGAAGCGCGCGATCAAGGTGGAACGGCCCTTCCAACGGTGGACGAGATCGAAGGCGGAGAAGCCGGCGTCGTTGCCAATCGACTTCAGACGGGCCTCGAGCGCCGCAGCAGTGGCGTCGCTTCCGGCCCGGGCCGTGACGGCGCGAAGCGCGGCGTAGACGGCGGGGAGGTCGAGTTCGGTCTCGCAGAAGAGATCGGTGTCGGCCGGGGCGAGCTGGAGGTTGCGAAACGGCGCCGGTGGTCCGCCGAGTCCGGCGAGCAGGCCGCGGCGACCTTCGGGCAGGTAGAAGAAGCAGCGGTTGCGGAAGCCGCCGGCGGGTTCGGCGACGGAGCTGAGGCCGACGGCCTTGATGCCCGTGAGGCCGAGGTCTTCGAAGATTCCGCCGAAATCCTGTCGCAGGAAGGCGGCCTGCGGTTGTTCGGCGGCGACACCCTCGCCGAGTCCGCGCAGGGCGGCGCCGAGGCGGGCGGCATCGCCATCGACATCGACGAACGCGTAGAGCGTGCCGCCGAGTTCGAGGTGGCGGTTGACGGCGGCGAAGTGCCGGCTGCGCTCGCCGGTTTTGACGAGGGCGGCGGAGTCCGTCGTGGAGGCGACGGCGGCGGCCGAATCCGTGTTTTTCTGACAACCGGCGACGGTCGCAAGCACACCGGCCACCGCACCCAGCCAAAGGAGATGACGCACCATAGCGCCGCGGACGGTATGCGGCATGGTTGGCGGCGAAAGGGGCCGAAGTGGAATGAGTTCCGAAAGAACCGTGAAAACGCCGCGATGCCCGGGGCGGAGGAGCGTACTGCGGCGTTGCCAAGCGCCGGCGCGAGCCGCGAGAGTCGCGGCCCGTGAGCGATCTGGTCCAGTTTATCGAGCAGTGGGGCGAGTACGCGCCGCTGGGTTTCCTCGCGTTGTTCGCGCTGGCGTCGGCGTTGACGATCTGGCGGCTCAACGCGATGACGGCGTACGGCTTCCAGGGCACGGCGCTGGGCACGCTGGTGATGCCCTTCTGCTCGGGGCTTGGAAACCTGCTGTTCGTGTTCGTGCTCGCGGAGCGCAACGGCCCGGGGCGCGAGGTCTTCACCAACGCGCTCGTCAACAACACGACCAACCTCACGCTGCTCATCGGCCTCCCGGCGCTGCTCTGGGGCTTGCAGGTGATGCCGGGAGCGGGCGCGAAGAAGGGCGAGGGCAAGAAGGCCGGCGGCGGGGCGAAGGCCGCGGGCAAGGCGCAGGAGCACGAGCTCAACCGCCTTTCGCTGCTCCTCACGATCCTCGCCGTCTTCTTCTTCACCGGCACCGTCTGGGCGCTGGCGCAGGACGGGAAGTTGGATTTCGGCGACGGACTGGTGCTGGTGGGCCTGTTCGTATTCTGGCAGGCGATCCACGTCTTCGAGGTGCTCAAGAACAACGTGCGGCAGAAGCAGTCGCCCAACCCGCTGCGCCTGATGATCGATCTGGCGCTGCTCGGCGTGGGCGCCTGGCTGCTCTACGTGAGCATCGACTGGCTGGTGGGCTGGATCGAGAAACACCCGGTGCGGCTGTTCGGCGACGCGAGCCTCGGCTGGCTGAGCGGCTGGCTGATGGTGCTGCCCAACGCGCTGCTCGCGCTCTACTACGGCTGGAAACGGCGGCCCGACATCGTCTTCAGCTCGCAGGTGGGCGACGGCCACATCTGCATCCCGCTCTGCCTCGGCCTGGCCGCGTTGATCAAGCCGGTGCCGGTGCCGAAATTCTTCGAGGATGCCGCGATCGTGATCGGAGCGGCGGCGCTCGTGCACTTCCTCTGCGTGGCGACGCTCGGGCGGCTGCCGCGCTTCATCGGCGCGCTGATGATCGCCGGCTACGGCTGGTTCCTCTACGCCGGGCTCGCCACGTAATCGGGCGCCGGGCGGGGCGGTGGCCGCGAGCGGACGGCGCGGAGCGCCATCCCTACCTCGGATGCACGGAGAGTAGGGCTCGTGGGTAGGGACGCCGCTCCGTCGGCGTCCGTGGGCGCTGCGAATTGCGAGGCGAGTGGGCAGCGAGACCAGCGGACGGCGGCGGAGCGCCGTCCCTACCTCGGAATGGCGACGCCGCGCCGTCCCTACCTTGTGAGACGTTCCAGCGACACCGCCGCGTGGCGGGTGATCGACGGGGTCGGGAGGCGGAGGGCGCCGCCGGCGTGGGCGAGTTCGGTGGCGGGCTCGGGCGTGCCGCGGGCGAGATCCCACCAGACCACGCGCCACTTCCCGGCGGGCAGATCGTCGAGCACGATGCGGCCGGCGACCGGAGCGGATCCGTTCTTCAGGTACACACCTTGGCGGTGCCAGACCCAGGCGCAGACTTGGTCGGACGCGCGGCGACCGACCGCGGCGAGCGGCGAACAGGTGAGCCCGGTGTCGATGCCCCCGAGCTCGAACCAGTCCTCGCCGTGCGGGTTCTCAAGATCGAGGGTATGCGGCCCGGCCGCCATCGGCAGGTCGAACTCGACGCGCTGTTCGCTCGGCTTCTGGTTGGCCGTGGCCGGGAAGGTGCGCTCCGCGACGGTGGCGCCGTCGAGCTTGAGGCGGAGGCTGGCGCCTTTGGCGCCGCTCGCGACGATCCGGATCTTCGCGGTGGCGGCGCTCGGATAATCGAGAAGGAAAGTGGCGCGCCCGGGGTAGCGCTGGCCCGCGGCGGGATCGCCGTTGACGAAATGCCGCGGGATGGCGGCGAGCTCCGGAACCTCGCGTCCGTCGAGCGGCACGCGCACAGTCGGACCCTGGCATCGGCGCCAGTTCAGGGCGGGCTGGATGACGAGAGGGATCTGCTCGTCGCTCTCGACGGCGGCGGCGAAGGCCGCGAGGTCGGCGCGGCGGTCGAGCCCGGTGTCGCGGGCGAAGCGGGCGAGCGCGGCGAACTGGGGCAGCAGGCCGTTCTTCAGGGCGTCGTCAGTGTACCAGTACTGCGCGGGCGCGGCGGCGTCGGCCATGAGGCTCGACCAGAGGAGCGGCAGGGTGAGCGGGCCGCCGGTGCGCGGCGCGTGGCCGGGGAGGCGCGGTTCGTTGTCCTCGCCGGCCTCGCCGTAGAAGACGGGGCGGTCGAGGGCGGCGGCGGGCGGATCGAACCAGCGCGCGGAGGGCAGGAGGTGGCTCGCGTAGAGGTGCGGCTGGTAGTAGTCCATCTTCGCGTAGAGCGGCTGGTCGAGGTAGTCGTCGCTCGTGGTGACGAGGTGGTGCTCGAGATCGAGACCGCGGACGAAGCCGGCCATCTCGTCGTGCCAGGCGGCGACGGCGGCGTTGTCGGCGGGCGTGCCGTTGCGGGCGTCGGTCCACATCGCTTCATTGAAGAGCTCCCAGGCCATGATCGCAGGCGAGTAGCCCCAGCGGGCGACGATGTAGCGGTACTTGAGCCGGGTGAGGGCGCGGGCCTTGGGGTCGGAGTAGAAGGCGACGGGCGAGGAGAGGAAACCGCCGTTGGCGACGTTCCACGGGTTGATGTCCCAGTTGGGGTTCGCGCCGGTGCTCCACTGGCCGTGATGTTGGAACACCATCTGGAGATACACGCCGTGCTCTTCGGCGGACTCGACGATCGAGTCCCAGAAAGTGGCGACACCGAGGTCGAGCGTGCCCGGGGTCGGCGAGGGACCCTGGTCGAGCCAGTCGAGGTTGGTGCCGCCCCAATGGCACATCCAGATCCGGGTCCAGTTCAGGCCGGCCTGCTGGAACTTCGCAAACATCGCGGGGAAGTAGGTCTCGCGCGGGCCGGAAGCCCAGGCGAGGTTGGCGCCGAGGGGGACGCAGGGTGTACCGTCGGCGAAGGCGAAGCGGCGGGGGTTCCGCGGATCGATCCCGATGCCGCCGTGGGGCGAGCCGACCTGTTTCACGACGAACTTGCCGGAACCGAGGCGTTTCGCGTCGCGGACGACGAGGCCGTCGGTGGTGGTCTCCTGCACGGTGCCGAGGCGGTACTCGCCGAGGGCGGCGGCCCCCCCGCGGGCCCCCCCCCGGGCGTTGGGGGGCAGGGTCG
>JAEXPL010000319.1 GCA_023446865.1 Verrucomicrobiota bacterium
TCCGCTCTGCCTACACGTCGGCCCCCGGAAAGTGGAGCCACAGCTGTGCCCTGCGTAGCCTTTGGCGAAGGAGGGATGGGCACCGATTCACGCAGATCGCCCGTTCTGTCGTAGCGAAGCCCGTGAGGGCTTCGATTCCGCCCAGATCGCTCCTTCTCCGTAGCGAAAGCCGCCAAGGCTTTCGTCCACCCGGCACGTGAGCCAGGATCCACATCGTTCTCCCTCTGTCGGGTCGACCTTGGTTCCCTTCGTTACCTTCTGTCGCCTCCCGAAGTTCTTCGCATCAGCGTCCATCAGCGTGCATCAGCGGTTTCCTTCCTCCCCGCTCGCTGCGCCGTCGCGAGAACTGTCGCTCTGTCATACACGCCCGGGCTAGGGCTTCTTGCGATAGACCGCGCCACAAGCACGGCACACGTACCGGCGGCCACGCACGCGCAGCTCGATCATCCGCGAGAACGCCACCACGCCTAAGGTGAGCGGCAGCGAGACCCACCCCGTGCCAAACCCCTCGTCGAGCGAGCGCTCGACCACATCGTCCGAACCGCAATGCGGGCACCCGTAGAGGCAGCGGTGGTTCTCGTCCGGGATCAGGCGGAGGACCTCCCGCGCCGCCTCGACCGATTCCTCCGGGACGAACAGCGCATAGATCGGCAACCGGCCCAGGTAGACCTGGTCCATCCCGGTCGGCACATAGAAGACCAAGGCCTCGATCTCCGCCGCCATCAGGTCGAGCTGGCGCTCATTCGCCTCCCCGTAGGACGGATAGTGGCCGATGTACTTCATCCGTTCCTCCAATACCTACGGGCTCGGTGCAACGGGCTGTCGATCCGGCTGGGCGGACGAGGACTCCGTCGACGCGCCCGGCAGTACCTTGTTGGCCCTCCGACTATTCATCTCTTCGAGAACCAAACGATTGTAGGCCGTCAGGTACTCGCTCACGGCGTCCCAATAGTCGGCCGCCGAGAAATCGGCGCCGACGAAGAACGGAGGCGGATCATCCGGAAACTTCCGGACGAACGGCAGGCGATCATGGGTGATCCACCGGTCAACTTCCTCTTGGCTCAAACCGGGGAAGCTGTCGCCAGACACGAGACTTCCTGCGGAGTAGAACGGCACGATACCCGACTCTCGGTTCTTCCGAAATTCAGCCGACGGATCCGAGCCGATGAACTGGCGAGCCGCCGCAAGCCCATCCGGTCGTCCCTCCGCCCGCTTGGCATGAGACTCAATGCCGCCAGGCACGCAGCCGCAGAAGCACAGGAGGAGAAAACACGATATAATCGCTTTCACTTGGGCGTCTCAGGTCAGGACCCCTGGCGCGGATTTGAAGGCGGAGCATCTACCTCCGTTCCCGCTAATCGCCGGTTATCCAAACTTTCCGGACGCAGTCCGCAAGCACGGCATCGCGCATTCTTCACGGTAAAGAATGGGTGTGGGAACGCCCGGCTTCCACACCGCGGGCAAGAAAGCCTGCTCACGCGGAATGCCAGCCAGTATCCGCCAAGAGCCCAAGAGAGGAAGGCGAGAAATAGCACCCGAACTCCCGCGTCGCCATACAGGTGGGTGCTGATCGCCCCAACCACCGCGCCGGCAGGAGGCCAGGCCAACCACCAGAGGAAACAGTAGTCTCTTCGCCTCTTCGCCTCGGACCAGAATGCGGATTCTGTCATGCGATGTACGCTAACGATTTCAGATGTGCCATACCGGGCAGCTGGCGGTGATCGGAAAGCGGGTACTTTCTCCGACATTGGTACTGGTGGTTAGGCTTCCGTTTTGCCTTTGGTTTCACCTGCCACAGGCATTTCTGTGCGGAATAGCCACACTGCCACGACCAACGTAACTGCACTGCCAGCACATGTCGTAACCGCGAGCGACCTGATGGCCGACGGCAAGAAAGCCAGACCAACAAACAAGAAGAACACACCGGCGACCCATCGGCCGATTCTTGGGAAGAGAAACAGCAATACGGCGAAAGCCCCCAATAGCGCAACTCCACGGTAGCCACCGATCAGGTATCGCGATGGCTGCTGAGTGCGATGCGCGATGAGTGCAAGATTGGCGACGAAGAACGCAAGCAAGGCGATTGCCGCAAGAATAGCTGGAGGCCTTTTCATATCTTTGCCGAACAGTGTCATTCACCCGCACCGCGTTTCACGACCTCGGTGGGGAGGATTTTTTGGTTCAAGGGGTGGCGAATTCCAGGGGACGAATCTCTTGGCGGGCGCCATGCCGACCGCGCGGGCCCGGTCGCGTATCTCGATAGCAGATCATCACACGGGCGAGGGAATCGAAGTCGAGCTTCTTGACGCCCCGGGCCTGTGGGGCGAACGGGGTTACGCGGTCCGCTTGAACGACAAGCCGGCGACCAAGGTGAAGGCCGCGCCGTTGTCGGAGGCGCCGCCTCACCCGGCCAGCGATCGCCACAACAGCCGCGCGATCGTCGCGGCCACGACCACGAGAAACGCCCCACGGATGAAGCCCACGCCCTTGCGGATCGCCAGGTGCGAGCCGAGCAGCGCGCCCGCGATGTTCGCCACGCCCATCGTGGCGCCGAGCGTCCAGAGCACGTGGCCCTGCGCGGCGAACCACACCAGCGAAGCCACGTTGCTCGCGAGGTTCATCACCTTCGTGTGCCCGGTCGCCTGCGGCAGCGGATAGCCGAGCAGCAGCACGAAGCCCATCGTCCAGAACGAGCCCGTGCCCGGCCCGAAGAAGCCGTCGTAGAACCCGAGCGCGCAACCGCCCAGCACGTTGAAAGCCGTCGTGGAAAAATGGGCCCGCGTGCGCGCCACGCCCAGCTTCGGCGACGCCGCCACGTACGCGAAGATCGCCACCAGCAGCCACGGGATCACCCGCACCAGCAGATCGGCCGGGAGGCGCGAGACGCACCACGCGCCCCCGAAGGCGGCGAGGGCCGTCCAGGTGATGCCGGTCGCGAGGCCTTCCTTCGCCACCCAGCCGCGCCGCGCATAGTTCGCCGCCGAGAACGTGGTGCCGAGCGCGGACTGCAGCTTGTTGGTCCCGAGCGCCAGATGCGGCGGCAGCCCGGCGGCCAGCAACGCCGGCAGGCTGATCATGCCGCCCCCGCCCGCGATCGAGTCGATGAAACCGGCAAGAAAACCCGCGGTCGGGAGCAGCCAATACGCGGTCGTTGTGGGCGCGAGGTCGATGCCCCAAGCAAACCGCACCGCCCTCGCGCCGCGCAAGCGCGTTCACTCCCGCGCAATCGGGCGCAGTCGCACCGCATCCGGGAGGACAATCTCGCCGGCATTCAGCCGGGCCAGGAACAGCGCCGCCACCCCCGCCCGCTCGCGCAGGCTGCTCACCCGAATCCACTCGCGTTCGCTGTGCAAATCGCCGCCCACCGGCCCGAGTCCGTCGAGCACCGGCAGCCCCGCCGCCGCCAGAAGATTGCCATCGGAACCGCCGCCCACGGCCTGCGCTCCGAATGCGAGGCCCAGCGCGCGGCCGCACGCGACGTATTCTGAGAGCAACGCCTCACGCTCCGGCGTCGCCTCGAGCGGCGCGCGCTGAAACCCGCCGGAGAGCTCGAGGCTGAAACCCTCGCGGGTGTTCACCGCAAGAGCCGCTTGGCGCAGGGCCTCCAGCACCGACTCGCCACCAGCAACGGTCGCACTCCGTACGTCGATCTCCGCCGTCGCCAGATCAGGCACGATGTTCGCCGCGGTGCCGCCCGAAACTCGGCCGACATTCAGGCTGACACCCGCCAACGGCCCCGCCGCCCGGGCCGCCAGCACAAGATACTCGGCGAGCGCGAGAATCGCGTTGCGCCCGAGCTCGGCGCCCTTCGCAGCGTGGGCGGCACGACCGTGGCAAGTGGCGACGACCAGTCCGATGCCTTTCCGCGCCCGCACCAGATCGCCGTTCTCCCGCGCGGGCGCGAACACCAGACCGAGGTGGTGCCGTCGGGCTGCTTCGCGGTACAACGGCTCGCTCGCGTGCGAACCCGTCTCCTCGTCCGGGCCGAGGAGGATCGTCCACCCCATCCGCTTCGCTCCCGGCAACTGTTCGAACGCGCGCAGCGCGGTCACGAGAACGAGGATGCCACCCTTGGCGTCCGCCACCCCCGGCCCGCGGAGCGTATCCGAACCGATCGACTCACAGGTCTGGAACGAATGCGCGGGGCCATAGACCGTGTCGAAATGGATGTTGAGCAGCACCTGCAGCGGTGCGTCCGGCCGACAGCGCAGCGTCAGCGCCCGTGGCCAGCCCGGGCCGAGATCCGGTTCCTCCAGTTTGCCGGGCAGCTCGCGCAACGCCGCCCGAAGCTCGCCGCGCATGCGCTCGAGTCCGGCCAGATTCCCGCTGCCGGAATTGATCACGCACCATCCGACGAGCCGGTCGCGCAACTCGTCGGCGGAAGGAAGGGTGAGGTCTGACGGATCGATTGGCATCTTCGCCCCGATCATCTCCCGGCGCGTGGCCCGGTCGAGCGCCGTTCGCGGCCACCAGCCATCAGACCAAAGTGTCGAGGCGCTCGCGGACCTGCTGGAGGAATCGTTCCGGCACAAACGGTTTGCCGACAAAACTGCCACCGTGGCGCAGCGGCGAGTCCTCGCGCAGCATATCGTCGGAGTAGCCGCTGCAATAGAGTACGCGCAAGTCGGGCTTCTCCGCCACCAACCGGCGTGCGAGCTCCGCGCCGCCGATGCCTCCGGGCAGGATCATGTCGGTCACGAGCAGGGCGATCTCGGAGGCGTGGGCGCCCCATAGGCCCAGCGCCGTGGGTCCGTCCGGCGCCGCGAGCACGCGATAGCCGTGGGTCTCCAGGATATGGCGCATGAGCTTGCGTACCGCCTCCTCGTCCTCGACGAGCAGGATGCACTCGTCGCCCCGTGGCCCGCCACGAGCCCGTTCCTGCCCGGCGCCAACCTCCGCCACCTGTCGGATCCGCGGGAGCATCACCCGGAAGGTCGAGCCTTTGCCCACCTCGCTCTCGACCTCGAGCCATCCGCGGTGCTGTTCGACGATGCTGAAGACCGTCGCCAAGCCGAGGCCCGTCCCCTCGCCGACATCCTTGGTCGTGAAGAAAGGCTCGAAGATCTGCGGCAGGTGCTCGGGGGCGATGCCGGAGCCGGTATCCTTGACCTCGATGCTCACGAACTTGCCCGGGCGGGCGAGCGGATGGGCGTCGCGCGTGAGCGTCTCAATATCCGTCCGGCCAGTTGCGAGCGACAGGCGCCCGCCGCCGGGCATCGCGTCCCGGGCGTTCACCGCGAGGTTCATGATCACCTGCTCGATCATCCCCGGATCGGCGTGGATCGGCGCTCCACCCGCCGTGCAACGCACATCGAGGGCGATATGCTCGCCGATCACACGCCCCAGAATCTTGGAGACAGCGGTGAGCACCTGATTGACGTCGAGGTCCACCGGCTGAAGAAGCCGCCTTCGACCAAACGTGAGCAGTTGCTGGGTGAGGTTGGCGGCGCGCTCGGCCGCCTGGGAAATCTGCGCGATGCCCTCGGCCGCCGCCGGCCCGAGCTCGCCGGGGTCGAGGATTGCCGCGTTGCCGATGATGACCGTGAGCAGGTTGTTGAAATCGTGCGCCACCCCGGCCGCCAGTTGCCCGAAGGCTTCCATCTTCTGCGCATGGCGGAGCTGGGCCTCCAGCTCGCGGTGACTCGTGATGTCCTGTTCGGTGGAGACAAAATGCGTGATCCGCCCCGCCCCGTCCTTGATCGGCGTGATCGTGGAGTCGGCGTGGTAGAGCTCCCCGTCCTTCTTCCGGTTGATCAGCACCGCGTGGAAGATCTGGCCCGCAAGAATGGTGTCCCAAAGCTCTTGGTAGAAGTCGCAGTCGTGCTCGCCGGACTTGAGCAGGCGTGGGTTGCGCCCCAGCACATCGGCCAGCTCGTAGCCGGTGAGGGCAGTAAACGCCGGGTTGATGTACTCGATGTTGCCCTCGGCGTTGGTGATCAGGACGGACTCCGCCGTCTGCTCGACCACGCGCGACAGCTTCAGCAAACGCTCCTCCGTGCGGCGCCGCGCGGTCACATCGTGGAAACTCCACACCCGGCCGACCGGCACACCATCGAGGCGCTGCGGCCGCGAGGCGCGCTCGAACACGCGCCCATCCTCGAACTCGATCACGTCGAAGCTCTCGGCCTCGGGATTGCGGTAGAGTTCCTCCACGCGACGGGCGAAGCCTTCGGGGTCCTTCATCTGCGCGGCGCCGGCGGCGAGCACCGCGGCGTCGTTCCGCGCCTCGACCAGTTCGACCGGAATGCGCCACAGCTCCGCGAACCGGCGGTTGTAGGAGCAGATCCGCCCCTGGAGATCCACGACGAGAATACCGTCGGCGGTGGCCTCCAGGATCGAGCGCAACACGGAGACGGTGTGGCTCAGGCTCGACTCCGCCCGTTTGGCCTCGGTGATGTTCCGGACGATCGCGAGGCAATCACCCGTCGGCAGCGGCACCAGACGAGCCTCGAGAAAGCATTCTCCCTCTGGACAAAGTACCGAGTGCTCGATCCGGACCATCGCGCGATCCCGGGCGGCTCGGGCAAGCGCCTCTTCATACTGCCGGGCGATCGCGCGATCCGGGATTGCGGCCAAGGACCCGCCGAAGAACGCCGCCAGCCCGGCCAAGTCCTCCGCTCCGGCGCCGGCCTGCTTCTCCAGCACCTTGCCGTCCGGAGCGAGTCGCAGCAACAGGTCAGGAATGCCCTGGAGCAGGGCCCGCATGTGCGCGCTGGCCTGAAGCAACTCCTGCGAGCTCAGTTCGAGCGAACGTTCCAGCATTCCGCGGTCCTGATCCGATTCCTGGTACGCCGCATCCACCGCCGCCACGAACGCCGCCCACTCTTGGGGCACGGCGAAGCCGGGGCCGAAATGCCGTTTGAGCTGCCGGCGCAGAAGACTGTGTCGCGCCGGCTCGCTCATGTCTCGGCCAAGGTCGTGATCGTCATCGTCTGGTTGTGCAGTTCGCAGCGCGCCCCCGTCGTGAACGGCGAGATCTCGCCGTACGAGTAGAAACCGGCGAAGACCGGCCGCGGGCCGAGGACTTCCCGCACACCCTCGACCTCCTCCTCGACCCGTTGTTTGAGCAGGAGTTTGCGTCCGACGCAGCTGATTAGAATCGCCAGCTCCGCCGCCGGCTGCCCGATCGACGCCTGGCTCGTGCGCGCCGCCGCGGCCGCGCCATCGATCAACCGGTCGAAATTCGCCTTCATCAGCCGTGCATACGCGCCTTCCGGCACATCGCCGGCGAACGTCATGCTCTGCGCCGCCTCGTCCACGGCGAGAATCGTGCGCACCACCGGCACCTCGCCGGCCTTCGTGCGCAGGCTGAGCGGGAACAGTAGCCCCGAGGCAGGCAACCGGTCGGCGTGCTCACCGAGGTACTTCTTGTACACGCCCAGGGCCGACTGGCCGTCGAACTCGTACAGCACGTTGCCGTGCGACCGCGTGATCAGCCGCTCCGGGCCGAACGAATCCCAGCCCCCGACCGAGGCGAAGCCGATCCGCAGACCGGCACCGTAGAATCCGATCGCCGCGACCACCCCCGGACCGACGATCCCGTCGAGCAGCACCAGTGTCTCCGCAAACTGCGCACCGTCGCCCGCCAAGCCGCCGGTGACGTTGACGGCCGCCGGAAGGCAGGCGGTCAGGCCACGCACCAAATCGCTGCCGTTCACCTGCAAACCGTCGGAGAGCACGAAGACGTGCCGCAGGCCCGCCCCCGCCTCCGCGCCGTCCCCGGGCAACGACAGTGGCAGCGAGGCCGCGAGGCGCTCGCCCGCATGGAAACTGTCGCCGGCGCACTCGGCCAACGCCACGCTGGCACCGAGGACATGGGCCCGGACGAAGCCGATCGCCGTAGCCACGACCGAATCGTCGCTCACCTCGTCGCCCCGGATCTCGCCCGCGGTAGAACAGCCGAACAACAACGCCGCCGGATAGCGCTCGCGCAACGCGGCGACCACCGACTCCTGCCGCAGCGCGGCCGCCGCGCCGAAC
>JAEXPL010000335.1 GCA_023446865.1 Verrucomicrobiota bacterium
CCCGCGACGTGCCCGACTACGGCTTCGTCGTCGGAGTCCCCGGGCGACACCGCGGTTGGGTCAGCCGCCACGGGCATCCCCTCAAGAACCCCGTCGCCGGCATCTACACCTGCCCCGAGAGCGGCCTACGCTACCAGGAGACGGCTCCCGGTGTGCTCCGTTGCCTCGATCTCGACGAAGAGTCCCCTCTGCCCGCCGCGCTCGCCACCGGCACCAAACCCTACCGCGAGTTCAAGGCCACCACCTAGCCTCCGCCCCTACCACCTGTCACTTGTGACCTGATTACCTTCCTTCGCGTCCGTCCTTCGTTCTCTTTGTTACCTTCCGTCGACCGCCGTCCGCACTCCGTCCTCCGTTCCCACTTTCCCGATTCTCACATTCACCCTCCGGTTTCCCGTTCCTCCGTCAGCGTTCACCGTCCTCCACGATCTGTATTCCGCCCACCGTCCACCGTCCACCGCTGACTGATAACCGGCAACCGCCCACCGCGCACCGTCCACTGTCAACCGGCCACCGAATCCCATGCCCGTCCCGCTTCTCGATCTCAACCGCCAGAATCTCGCGCTCCACGCGGAGCTCACTGCCGCCTTCGAACGCGTGCTCGCTTCGGGCCACTTCATCATGGGGCCGGAGGTCGAGGCTCTCGAGAAGGAGTGCGCCGCCTTTCTCGGCGTGAAACACGCCATCACCGTCTCCTCCGGCACCGACGCCATTCTCGTGGCGCTCATGGCGCTCGGAATCGGACCGGGCGACGAGGTCCTCTGCCCCGCCTTCACCTTCTTTGCCACCGCCGGCTGCATCGCCCGCGTCGGTGCGACACCAGTTTTTGCCGACGTCGATCCAGTCACCTTCAACCTCGACCCGGCCGACGCCGCCAAGCGCATCACCCCGCGCACCAAGGCCATCATTCCCGTCCACCTCTTCGGTCAGTCCGCCGAGATGGCCAAGCTGATGGTGCTCGCCCACGAGCACCGGCTCGCGGTGATCGAGGATGCCGCGCAGTCGCTGGGCGCACGCTACCGCGAACGCTGCTGCGGCACGATCGGCGATGTCGGCACGTTCAGCTTCTTCCCCTCGAAAAACCTCGGCGGGTTCGGAGACGGCGGTCTGGTCGCCACCAACCGCGACGACCTTGCGGAGAAGATCCGACTCCTGCGCACGCACGGAGCAAAGCCGAAGTACTACCACAAAGTCGTCGGCGGGAACTTCCGGCTCGATGCCCTCCAGTGCGCATTGCTCCGGGTGAAACTCCCCCATCTCCCTGCGTACATCGCCGCCCGGCAGCGCAACGCCGCGGCCTACACGGAACAGCTCTCCGCTCTGCCCGGCGTCGCGCAGGCCGGAACGCCCACCGCCGCCACAGCGCGCCTCGTTCTTCCCGTCGAGCAGCACCCCTGCACACACATCTGGAACCAGTTCACGCTCCGCGTGCCCGGCGCCGGACGCCGCGATGCGCTCAAGCAACACCTCACCGCCGCCGGCATCGGCACCGAGATCTACTACCCGCTGCCCCTGCACCGCCAGGAATGCTTCGCCCACCTGTCCCCCGTCGTCCTTCCCGTTGCCGAACAACTTGCAAGCGAAGTCCTAAGCCTCCCGATCTTCCCCGAACTGCAGAATGAGCAACGGCAAACAGTCGGCACGATAGTCCTCAGTGGGTGCAGATAGGTTCCGGACCTCGTCGCTGTGCTCAGCCAATCCACAAAAGGGCCCCAGGTCCATACGGAATCCGTGCACACTTCGTCCAGAGGGAGCGCGAGGGCCAGAGGCGTCGCCGCAAATCTGATCCTGCTTATGGCGGGGCTCACCGCATACCTCAGACTTTTTCTTGGCGTCGATCTGACCGACGAGGCCTTCTACAGCTCCGTCCCTTACTCGTTCGCCCTCGGCTTCGTCCCCTACCATGACGAGCTCGGCATCAGCCAAAACTCCGGGATCCTGCTTTATCCATTCTATCGGCTCTACTTGTGGGTGTGTGGTTCGAGCGAAGGCCTGATCCTCTTCAACCGGCATCTCTTCTTCCTCACCGTTGCGTGCGCCGCGCTCCTTGCCCACCGAGCCGGTCGCAGACTCGTCGACGCATCCACAGGGAGCCTTTTGGCGGCCTTTGTGTTCGGTTACTCCCATTTCAACATTCCAAGCCTCAGCTATAACACAGTTGGCAGCCTCGCCCTCCTCATTGGCTGCGGCCTTCTGCTGGGTGCGGCCGCGGCCCCCCCGCCAGCTGGCGAGCTTCCAGCCGCCGCCGGGGGCGCCTGTGGATGCTTCGTCATCTCAACATTCGGTTACCCGTCCCTCCTCCCGGCCGCCATCGCCGGTTTCGCCGGGACTTGGTGGCTCGCCGCCGATCGCTCCCCACGCAAATGGTGCCGAGCCCGCACCGCGATCGTCGTGGTCGGCACACTCGCGGTGGCAGCAGCCCTGCTCTTCGTGCTGCTCGCCACGCCACGCGCCATCGGTGAAGCACTCGAGTATGTGGCGAGCTTCGGTCATTCCCCTAGCAACATCGCCGACCGTTTTGGCACCCCGACGCTCAGGCAGTTACGCCTGATCGCCTATTCCGGCACTGGGTTCTTTGCCGCGGCCTGTCTCTGGCTGGCCATGATTGCGAGGTCCCAAGTGCAACGCTCCCGGATCGGCATGCTGCTACCGGCACTGCTGCTGCTCTGCTACCTCCCTGCCCTCTATCAGGCCCGCTTACCATATCGGTTTCCCCATCCCTCAGCCCCCATGGTGATGATGTTCGCCCTCTGTCTGCCCCTCGCCCTGATTTTGTTGCAGGATCGATGGGTGGCTCGTCGAATTCTGATCGTGGCCGGAATTCCAGCGTATGCCGCTGCGGTCTGCGTGTCAGGCTCAAGCACCAACGGCCTCTTCGCGAGCACGCTCGGGCTGTTTCCCGCAGCGCTCTCTTTCCTTCTGGTTGTGGCCGTCATGGTCCACCAGCGATCGACTGGGCACGGAGTCGAAGATCGACGCTGTTGGTGGTGGCACAGCTTCATGTACGTCGTCATTGGCTTTCAGGCGTACGGGCTCCTCAGTTACTCCTACCGGGATGAGCCGTTCGGCGATGGCACTCCCGTTTGGGCGCAAGGCCCCTATGCAGGGATTCTCACTGGAAAAGCGCGCGCTGACCAAGTGGCACAACTCAACCGGGCCCTGGCTCAGGTTTCCGGTCCCGGCCGGACACTTTTCGCGCTTGAGTCGATTCCTGCCGCCTTCCTGTTCTCGACACTGCGTCCAGCAACGTTCTCGACTTGGGTCCTCTGGTCCCCAGACGAGGCCGTGAACCAGAAATACCTCCAGCGGGTTTTCGGTGCGGGAAAACAGTGGCCTGACGTGATTCTTCGCACCCCGGACGCTCCGCCCCTCACCCGTTTGGGTATCATCGAAGGACAGTATGTTCGTCTGCCCAGCAGCTCGGCCGCAGAATACGAGTTGTATCTGAAAACCGGGTTGGAGGCGCCCGCCGCCCCTTCGGAGAGCCCCACTGAGTCGGCCGCGCCCCATCCATGATCGTCCGAGCACCAAACGCTGGACTAGCTCGTCCCCCGCCGCACCTGCGAGCCGCAGAATGAACCCAAATAACGCAGCTTCCCAACAGATTGACGGCGCAGGTTCAGAACAAACCGCAGTAAACAGACAAAGCGCCCACACCTTGGTCTTCACCATGGTATCGGTCTGTCTGGGTTTCGCCTACAATGTCGCTACCGCCCGCGCCTTCGGCCCCGCGGGGAAGGGACTGCTTGATCTCTCCGCCGCGACCATCTCGTTGTTCACCCTGGTGCTGGGCCTTTCTGCCAACACCGGTGTAACCCACTTGGTCGCGACCCTTGGCGCGATCCCCCGACGTCTGAGGTCGACTGTACTCGCGTGGACCGCTATCGGCTGCATTCTTGGCGCGTCCTTATTGTTCGCGGGTCGTGATCTTTGTACGGCTTGGTCACTGCTCCCTAACGACAACACCCAGGCGTGGGCCTTTATCGCAGCCGCCGGGATGACGCTCGGGATCATCTCCGCGAATCTCCGCGGTGCGCTTGTCGGGCTGGGCAATCTGGTGGCCTGCAACCGGATCGAACTGGTGATCAAAGCTACTCTGTTCCTCGCCGCGGCGGGCTCCCTCGCCTCCACGTACGGTGTTCTTGCCTTTCCGCACAAGCCCTTGGCCCTCTATTGGCTTGCTACCTTCACCAGCTGCGGCCAAGCCGCAGCCTACGCCTGGGTGCTTCGCCGAGCGCCGACCACGGCCGCAGCCGCGCGCGAATCATTCGCAAACATCTGCCTGCCATTGCATGGCACCAATCTGTTCCACTTCATCAACCACCGCATCGACGTCTTCTTCGTCACCGCTGTCGGCGGCACAACCGCGCTCGGTTTCTATGCGCTCGCTGTCAGCATTAGCCAACTGGTCCTGCTCGCCAGTTCCGCATTCGCTCAGCCGCTTTTGCCAGCAGTCTCCGCAGCGAGATCGGAGCCCGAAGCGATTCAGATCACCGCCTCCGTCTGTCGCTCTTATCTTCTTTGCACTTGCACCGCCGCCGTTGTCATCGCGGTCGCCGCCCCGATTGCCCTTCCACTCGTGTTCGGCCAAGGATTCAGCGCTTCGGCAAAGCCATTGTTGATCCTGTTGCCGGGTGTCATTTGCTTCGGGCTGACGAACATCCTGATCTCCCACTTCGTCGGCGTCGGACGCAGTCGCATCAACCTTGTTGTGTCGATTGTGAGCGCCGCGGTAACCGTGGCAGGTAACGTCCTGTTCACGCTGCACCTTGGCTACCTCGCCGCCGCGTGGGTCTCCAGCATCGCCTATGCGACCGCCGCCGCCCTCTCGATCCTCCTGGTCGCCAGACACAACCCCGGCCTGATCACGGAGTTTCTGCTCCCACGGCGCGCGGATCTGGCCACCCTCCGGGCCATGCTGCAAACCTTCCGGCCCTGACAGCTCAACCATACCCGATGGCTTCCGTATTGATCATCTGTTTCTCCGATCTTGCACGTGACCCCCGGGTCAACCGGCAGATCCGCCTGTTGTGCCAGCATCATCAAGTGACCGCTGCCGGTTATGGCGACCCGCGCGTTCCCGGCGTCGAGTTCATCCAGCTTGACCCGGGCGCGAAGACGCCACGAGGACGAGCCCTCTCGGCTGCGCGCCTGCTCGCCCGTCGTTACGAGTCGTACTACGACGGAATTCCTTCGGTTCGCCAAGCCCTCGCCCGTTTTCACGACAGGCACTTCGACCTGATCCTCGCCAACGATTCCGACACGTGGCCACTCGCCACAATCCTGCGCACCCGCAACGGTGGCAAAGTGATCATGGATGCACACGAGTACACCCCCCGCGAGTTCGAGGACGTGTGGTGGTGGCGTCTCTTCTATCAGCGCTACAAGACTGCACTGTGCAGGCGCCACCTGCCATCAGCCAACCGGGTGCTCACGGTTTGTGCCGGCATCGCCGATCAATATTCACACGCCTTCCACGTCCGCCCAGTAGTGATCCGCAACGTTCCGATGGCAGCACACCTTTCGCCCGCTGCATCCACCCCCGGCAAGGTCCGATTGATTCATCACGGTGGAGCCGTACCCGCGCGCAAGATCGAGAACATGATAGAGATGATCGGACTCCTCGATTCACGTTTCTCGCTGGATCTCATGCTGATTCCTGCGGACCCGACTTATACAGCTAAACTGCGAGACATGGCGGCATCCCATGAGCGCATTCGTTTCCTCGAACCTGTGCCGATGCCTGAGATCGCGAATACAATCAATAGTTACGACTTCGGCCTCTATATTCTAGAGCCAACCAGCTTCAACAACCTGCACGCCCTCCCCAATAAGTTCTTCGAATTCATTCAGGCACGGTTGGCCGTGGCCATCGGGCCATCCCCGGAAATGGCGCGAATCGTGAAAGAGGAAGATTGCGGGATTGTCGCGGACAGCTTTGACCCGGCCGCTCTCGCTCAAGCCTTGCGCGACGTAACTCCAGCTCAAATTGCTCGGTGGAAAGCCAATTCCGCGACCGCGGCAACCCGCCTGTGCTGGGAATCCGAGGGGCGCATTTTGCTACAAGAATGTGACCACCTTCTCGCACCCGGCCCATGTGTGGAATAGCGGCACTTTTCGAACCTACCGGCCCTTCATGGTTGGAACAGACCATGAAGGGCATGACTCGCGTCATCCGCCATCGCGGCCCCAACGGTGAAGGGCTTCTGTTCGATGGGCCCGCGATGGCGGCACCAGTCACCGTTGCAACAGACGATACCCCAGCTGCAGTGTTTGCGCAGCGTCTGCCCTACACGCCTTCCGTGGATTCCGGCTCGCCAAAGCACGGGTGCACTTTGGGGCTGGGACACCGCCGACTCTCAATCGTCGATCTCACGGCGGCCGGACATCAACCGATGTGCGATTCCGAAGGACGCATATGGATCACCTTCAATGGCGAGGTGTACAATCA
>JAEXPL010000377.1 GCA_023446865.1 Verrucomicrobiota bacterium
GCGCGCGCCGGCATGACGTCCGAGCAAGATGAACACAGCGGCCAATCCCAGCCAGAGGGGCCCGAGCACGAGCAGGACGTGGCGGGCATACACCGCCGCCGAGTCGAGCACCAGGTACCGCAGCGGCAACGCCACCGCCCCGAAGTGAACAACCCCCAGGGGATAGCGCGCGGCGAGCCGGGCGCGCGCGCCCAGCGCCGCCATGCTCTCGTGGAAGGCGGCGAGATGCCGGCAGGTGGCCGGAATGCGGCCCGTCCCCGCCCCCGCGGCGAGCAGCTCCCGATCGACCATCGGCAACCACGCCGCGGCGGACAACTCCGCCCCCGGCGGCGCGCCGGCGCCGAGGCGTCCGACCAGCTCGGCCTGCTGCCGCGGCGCGGGTCCGCCCGGAGCGGCGCGCGCCTCGGGCAGCGGCACACCGGCCTCCAGCAACTGCGCGAGCTGGAAGTACCACGCGGCGAGGCGGCGGGAGGAGGCCATCGGTAGCGCCAAGATGCAGCCGCCCGCCCGCGCGGCCAGCGCCGAGTGAGGAAAGTCCGTTCATCCTGCGGTGGCGGATTGTCAGACACCCGGCATCTGTTCATGGTGCGGGCCTTTCATGACGGCGCCCACCGCCTGGCTTACCCTCCCCAACGCGATCAGCCTCGCCCGACTGCTGTCGGCGCCGGTGGCGTTGTGGGTTGCGTCCCAGGGGCATGCTACCGCCTACAAATGGCTTTTCGCCGCCGCCGTCGCCTCCGATTGCCTCGACGGACTGCTCGCGCGCGTCCTCAAGGCGCAGACCGTGCTCGGCGCCCGCCTCGATGCCGCCGCGGACACCGCCACCTATCTGGTCCTGTTTCTGGCCGTGCTGCGCCTCTGGCCCGACTTCGTGGCCGCGCATTCGGTGATGCTCGCCACCGCGATCGGGCTGTACGCCGTGAACCACCTCTGGGCGCTCGCCCATTTCCGCCGCCTGCCCGCCTACCACACGTGGATCGGCAAGGGCTCCGCAGTGCTCATGGCGGCCGGCATGTTGCTCTGGTTCGTCACCGGAATCGGTGCGCTCTTCACCGCCGCGCTCGTCGTGTCGTTGGTCTCGGTCGCGGAGCAACTCGCCATCACCGCGCTCCTGCCCCACTGGCAGGCCGACGTGCCCACCGTCGTGCACGCCCTGCGGCTGCGCCGCGCCGCCCCGGCCAAGGGCTCAAGTTCCGCCCCGACGGACCGATGAGCGCCTTCGTGGATTCCGTTTCCCTCATCTCGAACGTCTTCGCCGCGACACAGAGCACCGCCGCCAACCAGCGGCAGATGGCCGTCGCCGCCAACGCCGTTCGCACCGAGCAGGCCACCGTCGCCACGCTCCTCGAGGCGATCCAGCAGTCCGCTTCGTACGGGTCCAGCGGGCAACTGAGCACGGGCGGCGTCGCCGGAGCGAGATTCTCCGCCGTCGCCTGACCGCGCTCACTGGCGCTGCCGGTTGATGATCACCACCGCGGCCACGATCACCGCCGCCGCGGCCACCATCGGCGCGGTCACCGCCTCGCCCGCCACCGCCCAACCGAGGAAAACCGCGATCACCGGATTCACGTACGCGTAGGTCGCCACCTTCGCCGGTGTGCTCACCCGCAGCAGCCAGATGTACGTGCCGAACGCGACGAGCGATCCGGCAACGACGAGGTAAACCCACGCCAAGCCCGACTGCAGCGTCACCGCCGCCGGATCGAACCGCGACCACTCGCCCAGCGCCGAACCCACGAGCAACTGCAGCACGCCGCCGGCGATCATCTGCAGGCTCGCCGCCATGAACGGGTCGCCGCCACCGTGGTTGTGCTTCGAGCGCAGCGAACCGAGCACCCAGCAAACGCTCGCCACCAGCAACGCCAGCATCGGCCAGAGGGGGAACGCACCCGTCCATCCCGCCCCGGGCGCCTGCAACAACGCGATGCCCGCCGTGCCAAGCACGAGGCCCGCCGTCGTCGCGCGCCCCGGCCGGTGGTGCGGCGGCAGCACCCACTCGAGCAGCGCGAACCCCCCCGGCGTCGCCCCGACCAGCAGCGCCGTCAGCCCCGAAGGCAGCGCCTGCTCCGCCCAGTTCACCAGCCCGTTGCCGCCGAGCAGCAGCAACGCGCCGACGATCACCGCCTCGCGCACCTCCTCCCGCCGCGGCGCCGCCGCCCCGCGCAGCCGCAGGATCAGGTGCAGCACCAGCCCGCCCGCCAGCATCCGCGAACCGCCCATCAGGAACGGTGGGATCGTCGCCACCGCCAGCCGGATACCGAGGTAGGTCGAGCCCCACACCACGTAGATCGTCGCGAAGCCCAGCGCCACCAGCGTGCGCGACGGCGGTCGGATCTTCTCGGCGAGCGGTGCGGGCATGTTCTCCACACCCCCAAGAACGGTCCCGCCCCCGCCCGCTTCAAGCGCCGAACCGGCCCCCGCCGTCCTCGCGTTTCATCCCGCCGGCCGCGCCCCGGCCATCCCCACAATCCGCGCTCGTCATGGCCCCGGGGCCACGCCAGTCTCCGCCCCGCCATGGCCGCCACCATCGAGGATCCGGTCTATCCCGTCGCCGGCAAGCTCCACAGCCTGCGCGACCTGCTCGCCCCCTTCGTCGATCCCGCCCACCTCATCGACGGCATCTCCCGCTTCTCCGATCTGCATTTCAAGACCGGCGAGGCCGTCCACTACCGCTACGACGGCGACATCGTGCCCCTGCCCGACGCCCCCGCTATGCGCCCCGAGGTCGCCGAGCTCCTCATCGGCGCCATGCTCTCGCCCGAACATTTCGACCGCCTCCGCGGCTCGCCCCCGACCGACATCGACGCCTCCTTCACCTGGACCGAGGGCGGACAGAATTTTCGCGTCAACGCCTTCCGCGACCGCGACGGCTTCGCCGCCGTCGTGCGCGTGCTGCCCCACCGCATCCCGCCGGCCGAGTCGCTCGGCCTGCCCGACGCCCGCGTCTGGCAGGACATCTGCAACCTGCAGCAGGGCCTCGTCATCGTCGCCGGCAACACCGGCAGCGGCAAGAGCACCACGATCGCCAGTCTCCTCCAGCACATCAACACCCACCGCTCCGTGCGCGTGATCACGCTGGAGGATCCGATCGAATACACCTTCGGCAGCCGCCGCGCCCTCTTCTCCCAGCGCGAGGTCGGCGCCCACGTCAACGGTTTCGCCGCCGGCCTGCGCAGCGCCCTGCGCGAGGACCCCGACATCATCTTCGTCGGCGAGATGCGCGACCGCGAGACCACCGCCCTCGCCCTCACCGCCGCCGAGACCGGCCACCTCGTCTTCTCAACCCTCCACACCACGGACGCCAAGGGCACCATCACGCGCATCGTCGACATGTTCCCGCCCGAGCGCACCAAGGAGATCACCTCCCAGCTCTCCCTCAGCCTCTCCTACGTCATCGGCCAGAAACTGGTGACGCGGCGCAGCGGCGGCCGACGCATCGCCGTCGAGGTCTTCCGCAACACCACCGGCGTCGCCAACCTCGTGCGCACCGGCGCCTGGCACCAGCTCTACACCCAGATCGAGACCGGCCAGAAGGACGGCATGATCACCCTCGAACGCCACCTCCACACCCTCGTCGCCACCGGAGAGATCACCCCGACCGAGGCCCGCCTCTCCGCCAACGAACCGCAGGTCATCGACCGACTCCTCGCCCAGTGAAGAAACCCAAGCCCTACACCGTCTACTTCGGCGGCGAACTGTTCAGCGCCAAGCATCTCGTCGGCAATGCCTACCTCGCCGAGGCGATCTACGAGCGCTCCCACGGCCGCTTCCAGTGCCTGCTCCCGCAGGACTTCGACACCCGCCGCCGCAGCCTGCGCGGTATCCGCGACCAGGACATCCAGGCCCTCCTCGGCGCCGACCTCGCGCTCTTCAACTACGACGGCACCGAGCTCGATTCCGGCACGGTCGTCGAGTTCATGTTCGCCAAGTTCGCCGACATCCCCTCCGTGCTCCTGCGCACCGACATCCGCAGCGGCGGCGACCAGCACCGCGAGCCGTGGAACCTGATGACGAGCTACTTCCCCCGCACCGCCACCGTGCTCGCCGACAGCCTCACGCCGTACCGCGCCGCGGCCCTGCGGCACCAACGTTTCGATACCGCCACGCGCCTCGCCGGCCAGCACGCCACCGCCGCCGCGCAGGTCGTGTGCGACCGCATCGCCGCCCAGGTCGTGCGCGCCCTCGAACGCGTCCTCAAGACCGAGCCTCGCATGCCCAAGCACCTGCGTGAGGAGGTCTACCACTGGCTCGCCCTCATGCCCGCCATGCACGGCCGCCCGAAGGCCCTGCGCCGCGAGCTCGAGCGCGCCCTCTCCCGCAAGGTCGACCGCGACCTGCTCTGAGCTCGCAGTAGGGCCGTTCTTCGACCGGCCCTTTGCGCGTGCTTCACGCCGACGTCCGTGCGGGTCCGCCGCCCCGATGGCCGCTCTGGATCAGCCGGTGGTTCACGGGCCGGCGCTGCTCCATGGTGAGCGGCGGCAGCTCCGGCAGAATCGCCCGCGGCAGCCGCACCAGCAACGCCTGCGCCCGCTCCCGCAGCGCATTCCACCGCGCCGCGAGCGTGGTCTCCTCCGCCGGAAGTGCGGACCGCCGGGCGCGTTCTCCTGCGCCCCCGAAGCTTGCGCCCATTTCCGTCCTGCCGGTCTCCGCGCTGCGGTTTCCGGCTTCCGGTCTCCGGTTTTCCGTCTCCGCTTTCCGCTCTCCGGTTTCCGGTTTCATCAACCCCTCCGCCGCGGCGAGCTGCTTGAGCAGGCTACGCCACTCGATGAGCAGGCGGTCGAGATCGCCACGGCCGGCCTGCTCGGCCTCGGCCATCGCCTCACGCGCGGTGGCACCATGCGCCACGAGTTCGCGCACGATCTCCGCCGCGCCGCTGCCGTAGTTCGGCGGCACGCCGCGCGCGAGAAATCCCTCCGCCTCGCTGCGCCGGTAGGTGCGCTCGCACACCGTCGCCAGCCGGCCGAGCCAGCGCGGGTTCGTGCCGGAGAACCGGTCCGTCGCGAACAGGTTCGCGAGATCGAAGACCAGATCGTCGAGCGGGTAACGCCGGTCCTCCAGCGCCGCGGCCACCGCCAACCCCTCGGGCCCTGAGAACGCCGCCACGATCTCGCCGCGGGGCGTGAGGCCCAGGTCCCGGTCGAGCATGCCGAGGCGTTGCCACTGCCAGAAGAGCGTCGGCGTCGGCGACAGCGACAGACACGCCTCGCGCCAGCGGCAGCGGCGGCACAGCTCGGCGGGGTTGCGTTCGCGGCGCACAAGCCGCGCACGGCCGGTGTCGGTGCTCTGCCCGCAGGGGAACAGCCCGGACCGGTGCTCCGCGGTATCCTCGATCCCGAACACCACGGGTTCCTCGGTGAAGAACCGGTTGGCCGAGCTCGCCGCGATCTCCGCCGCGGTGCGCCCGGCGCGGAACTCCCGCAGCAGCACCGCCCACGGCAGCGGCGCCGCGCGCTTGAGCTTCTCGGCGTGGGCGCGGCTCATCCGCGGCGAGTTCTTGCTCGTGAGCACGTAGCCGGTCTCGTCGAGCCCGCGGCGCCCGGCGCGCCCGATCATCTGCAGCAGCTCGCTGGGCTCGATCTCGTGCTCGAGGTTGTCGTGCCGGTAGTGCGTGGCGGTGACCATCACCGCGCGCAGCGAGAAGTTGATTCCGGCGCTCAGCCCGAGCGTGGCGACCACCGCGCGCAGCTGTCCGGCCTTCGCCAGCGGCTCGATCACGCCGGCGCGCTGGGCGTAGGTGAGGCCGCTGTGGTGGTAGGCCACCCGCACGCGCACCAACTTCGTCAGCTGCGGCCCCAGCGCCTGCTCCTGCTCCGGCGTGAGCGTGAGCGGATCCGGCGGCGGCAGCTCGCGCGCGAACTGTCGCGCCAGCCGCTCGGCCTCCTGCCGCTGCGGCGCGAACACGAGCACCGGCCCAAGCCCCTCGCGCAGCGCCCCGGCGAGGCGGCGCGTCCAAAAACTCTGGATCTCCGCCGGCAGCCCGCGCGTGAGGTCGTCCACCTCGACCTCCTCCAGCGGCACGGGCCGTTCGCGGTGGCGAATGAGTTCGACGACCCGGCCGAAGCGGCGCAGCCAGGTGGCGACATCGTTGGGGTTGGCCACCGAGCCGCTCAGGAGCAGCAGTTGCACGCTGCGCGGCAGCGCCGCCAGCACGCCCTCGTAGTGGTTGCCGCGGTGCGGGTCGCTCAACCACTGGTACTCGTCGACGGCGAGGAAGCCCCACCGGCCGCCCTCCCGCACCTGTGCCTGCACGGCCTCGAGCGTCGCGACCACCACCGGCGACTCCGGCGCGATCGTGAGGTCGCCGGTGATGATGCCGACCTTCCAGCCGCGCGCCTTCCATTCCGCGTACTTGTCGTTGGCCAGCGCGCGCGTCGGCACTGTGTAGAGCGCCGGCTTCGCGAAGTTCGTGGCCGCGGCGAACTTCTCGAACACGAACGTCTTCCCCGCGCCGGTGGGCGCATCGAGGATCACATCGCGCCCGGCCTTGAGCGCCGCAATGCCCCGGGCCTGCCAGTCGTCGGGCAGGACGAGGCGTTGCAGGCTTTCGAGTCCGCGGGCGTTCACGCGCTGGAGCAAAAGGCCCCGCCCGCCGGCGTCAACGGGAGCAGTCGGGTTGCTTTTCGCACCTCCGGGAGCTTCGCACCAAAGCAACAGCGCCTCCACCCAGCCGGTTGCGCACACCAGCTGCGCGCACCTCCCTACGGTCTGGCTGCGGAAGCCGCGCGGCGGGTTCGAACGGCAAGCAGATACACGGCTACGACCGAGGATCGTGTCACCAGTCGCCCGGAAGAGAGCCGGTCGGAGAGAACGATCCCACGGCAGGCAGCACCGCGCTCACTCGCCCGGGCTGCTGCGGTCGGCCAGCGCCTCGGGGCCCACGTCGATGGTCACGCCGGCCCGGGCCAGCGCCTCCGCCAGCGGCCGGACGAACACCGCGTCCAGATCCTCGATGCGAAACCGGATCGCCAGGCCCGCCACGCCGCGGGCGTAGGCCGCGGAGTCGGCGAAGTCCATGAGGTCCTCGTCGGTGAAGAACTCCTCGAGCTGCGCCTGCGAGCCCTCCAGCGCGGTGAGCACCGCCCAGTTGCGGTCCTGCGTGGCGTCGGGCTGGCTCAGCAGCACCAGCCCGCGCAGCCCGGCACGGCGCACGCGCCCGGCGAGGCGGTGCAGCGTGGCGTAGGCGCAGGCCAGGTTGGCCAGACGCGCCTGTTGCAGCAGGCGGGGTTGCAGGGAAAGCAGCGTGGAAAGTTTCATGGCAATGCCTCCAGGTTATTGTGACGCAGCCCAAGGCGGAAGGGGGACGAACGACGGCGGCGGGGCGCGCACCGGCGGCCGGCGGACACCCCGACGCAGCGGACCCATGCAGCTGAAACAGAACCTCAGTCTCTCGAAACGACCTCTTGCGAAGCTCGCTGACCGACCCCGCCGATCCCGCGACCGGCCGGGCCAAACGGACCCAAGGACTCGAACCGGGCCGGACAGGCCGGCCACCACTGCATATCGGAACGTCGCAGCCTACCATGAAGCGGCAATTTCGCGAGTGGGTGGGCCGCTCCGAGCTTGGAAACGGCACCTTGCTCCGGCATTGGTGTCGACAGCCGGGCTCGCCGCTTCCGATGACCATCCGCACCCTTCCCGCCCTTCTCGTGCTCTGGTTGCTGCCGCTGTTCGCCCTCGCGGCGGGCGCCGACGAGCCGTCGCCCCGCCGGCTGGAAGGCGAGATCGCCGGCGCCCGCTGGGCCGCTCTCGTGCCCGAGAACTGGAGCGGGCGGCTGCTGCTGGAGGCGCCCGACCGTCGCCCCGCCCCGTTGCCGCCCGTCGCGGAACTCGACGCGGCCGCGCCGGACCATCAGGCGCTGCTCGCCGCCGGTTGGGCGCTCGCCACCACCAGCTACCGCCGCTCCGGCACGATCCTCGTCGACGCGATCGAGGATCTCCGCGCGTTGCGCGGACAGCTCGCCCTCGAGATCGGCCCGGCGAAGACGACCATCGTCGCCGGCACCGGCATGGGCGGCCTCGTCGCCACGCTGATGGCCGAGCGCCACGCCGACGAGTTCAACGCCTTCCTCGCGATCGACCCGCGTTTCGACCTGCGCGACCCGCGCGCCCTCCGCCTGCGTTGCGATCAGCAACCCCGCGCACCGCTCCTGTTCCTCTTCGGTCCGGCGACCACCGCGGGCGCGATCGAGTACCGCGACCGGGCCGGTGTCGTCGCCAACGCCGAGAGCTACGTACCCGTTCTCTGGTTTCAGGCGCCACGCGACGAACATGACCCGGCGACCGCCGGCGCAGGCCTGCCCGCCGCCCTTGAGGCGCTCGTTGCCTGGCTGCAGACAAGGGAACCGCCGGCCTCCCGCCTCGACGACCTGCCCGCCGCCAACGAAGCCGGGCCGGAAACGGTCGCGCCTCCCGCCGCGGAGGAGAAGCCCGCCGAACCGACCCCTCTCCCGGACGAACCGCCACCCACCGTGCCGGTCGACGGCGCTCCCGCCGCCCGCTGAGCGGTGCGGCTCAGGCCGCCGTTGACGAAACCGTCTCCGGTGGCGGCAGCCCGGCAGCGTGCTTGCCCAGCTTGCGCAACAGATCCGCCAACTGGCGCTGCTCCGCCGCATCAAGGCCGGCCAACGCTCGCGCGAGGTTGGCAAAATGAACCTTGAGAACCTGGCGCGCCCGCGCGCGGCCGGCCTCGGTCAGCTCGACCAACGTCACACGCCGATCGTCCGGGGCCCGCACCCGCCGCACCAACCCCTGCCGCTGGGCACGGTCGACCGCGGTCGTGATGGAGCCACTGGTGAGAAAGAGTTTCCGCCCGAGCTCGTTCACCGGCAGCGCGCCCTTCGCGTGGAGCGCCTCGAGCACGGCAAAGTCGCTGTCCGATGCGAAACCCAAACCGCGGATACTGTGGCGATCGTGGTCCTCGACCGCGTAGAACGCCTTCCAGAGGATCAGGTAGAGGTGCTCAGGGGGAAGCGGCGGGCGGGCGGGCATCGGCGAAGGGATGCCGGGCCTTACCTTGATGTCAAGAGACCGCCACCGGGTCGCGCCGCATCCTCGGTACCAGCTCCCGCCGGTTGGTGAGGCCACCTGCCGGCAGCTTGCCCTCGCCGGCTTCCGCAGCGTGGCCGACGAGCACGTCGAGCGCCTGCACGGCGTCGAGCAGGTCGCAGGCCTGTGCGTTCATCTGCTGGGCGGCGGCGGCGGTCTCCTCGGAGTTGGCGGCGCCGGCCTGGGTGAGCTTGTCCATCTGCGCCATCGCATTGTTGAGCTGGCGCAGGCTCTCGCTCTGCTCGGTGTTGGCGTTGGCCATCTCGGCGACCAGCGCGCTGACCTTGGCGGCCTTCTCGTGGATGGTCTGGAGCGTCTCGCCGACGCGGGTCGACACAGTGACACCGCGTACGCCCACGGCGTTGGCGGCCTCGATCTTGCCGGCGGAGTCGCGGGCGGCAGCGGCGCTGCGTTGCGCGAGGTTGCGCACCTCCTCGGCCACGACGGCGAAACCGGCGCCGGCCTCGCCCGCGCGGGCGGCCTCCACGGCAGCGTTGAGAGCGAGGATGTTGGTCTGAAAGGCGATCTCGTCGATGGTCTTAATGATCCGGGTGATCTCGTCGCTCGACTTGCGGATGGCGCCCATCGCCTCGCCGAGTTCGCGCGCCTGCGCGGCGCCGGCGTCGGCGGCGGCCCGGGCCTCGGCGGCGAGCTCGCGCGTCGAGGCGGCGTGAGTGGCGTTGCGCTGGGCCGTGCCGGACATCTGTTCGAGCGAGGCACTGGTTTCCTCAAGCGAGGCGGCCTGGGCGCTCGCGCCGTCGGCCAAGGATTTGCTCGATTCGGAGACCTGCCGCGCCGCCGCAGCCGAAGACTCGGCCCCGCGGGTGAGGGCCCGTGCGATCTCGCGCAGCGCCCGGGTCAGCTTGTAGCCCAGAAGCCAGGCGATGGCACCGCCGACGAGGCAGCAGGCGATCACGCCGATGAGCACGACGGACATGCCGCGGCGCATCGTCTCGACGACGCCCGTGGAGGCGGTCTCGGTCTCGCTCGTCCCGATAGCGGAGATCTTGGCGACCGCCTCCATGAGAGCGACGCCGGTGGTTGTCCATTCGCGACCGAGATCGGATTCGCGGATCATGGCAGCATTGAGCTGCTTGGCAGCGGCAAGGAAGGCGACCGCGGCGTCGCGCGCCTCCTTGAGCAGGGCCTGGTTCTTGGGCTGGTGGACGAGGGCGGTGGTCTGGTCGATGTTGGCGATGAGTTCCTCGATCTGCGGGATGGCATCGCCCATGATCGCGAGGTCGCGATCGAACATCGCCACGCAGACGCCGCGGTAGGTGTCCCGGGCAAGCGCATCCAGGTTCGCGGCTGTGGTTATCTTCTGGAAGCGCTCGCGCAACGCTTCGGCCCCGACCCCGCGCTGGATGTCGGCCTGCAGCGCTTCGTTCTGGCCCTGCGTGAACGCGGCGAGATGCGCGAGGTAGTCGTCGCACGCCGCCTCCAGCCGCGACCGCCCGGTATTGAACTCGGCCCGCACCACCCGCGCCACCTCCGCATCGCCGTTGTAGCGGCGGAGCAGGTCGGCCACCGCACGCACCGCTTCGGCGTTGTTCCGCAACTCCGGCCGGGCCTCGACGAGACGCCGCAGCTCGGCCACCTGTTGTTCGACCTGACCGAGAGCTTCGACGCCCTTCCCCAGCGCACCGGCGCGAAAGGCGTAGATGTGGTAGGAGAACTGGAGACGCGCCGTCATCACGGTGCCCTCGATCTGATTGGCAAGGGCGGCCTGGCGGATGTAAGCCTCGCGCACCGCCGTCGCTCGGCCGGATCCGGCCTGCATGCACCACACCGTCAATGCGCCGGACACGGCGAGCAGCGCCAGCACTGCACCGAAGCCGAGCGCCAGACGCCTGTTGAAGGTCATCGCACTCATGGAAGGAGAATGGCAGACGAACCGGTGTGGGGCCGGAGGTCTCGGTCCTATCGGTCGGCCGCTGCTCGCCTTGAATGGCTATAATCGCGAGGGCCCGCCCCGGGTGATCCCCCCAAAGCCGGACTAATGCGGAACCTGCGCTGCGAAATCCGCTTCGGAACGCGCCACCCACGCCCGGTAGCCCGCCGGATCCACGAAGGGGTTCGGGCTCTCGCCAGCCGCGAAGCGCTGGCGCTTCGCCGCCAGCCCAAATACCTGCCCGTGCGGCGCGAGGAACACGTCGCATGGCAGAGTCTTCAGCAGAGCAAATGACCGTGCGAAGTCGGTCACGATCTCCGGATAGGCGGCGTTGCCGACGAGCTTGTAGCCCGGCGCTGTCACACTGGCGGCGAACACGACGGCAAGCACGCTGCCATCTTCCGCGGTGACGCGCATCGTCCACGTGAGGTTGCCGCGCGTGTGACCCGGCGTGGCGCGGGCAGTGAGCGTGACACCGCCGAATGCCACCGTCGCACCGTCGGCCACCGCCACGTCGACGACGACCGGCGGAAACGTGAGCTGTTCGCCCCAGTGGAAATCGCCCTTGCCACCGCTCGCATACAGCGGCGCGTCGGCTGCTCCGGCGTAGAGCCGCGCGCCCGTCAACTGTTTCAGTTCGGCCAGCCCGCCGGCGTGGTCGGCATGCGCGTGACTGCTGAGGAGGATCTTCACGTCCTCGATGCGAAACCCGAGCTTGGCCACGCTCGCGCGGATCAGCGGCGCCGTCTCGGCAAAGCCGCCCTCGAGCAGGATGTGCCCCTGCGGCGTGGTGATCAGATAGGAAGCGATGTCGGACGCGCCGACGTAGTAGAGGTTGCCGACGATGCGGAACGGCTCGATCGGCTGGTTCCACGCCCGCCACTGCTCCGTGGCCTGCGCCCGGCCGGAGTGAGGAGATAACACGGAGACCGCGAGGATCGTAAGCCGGACCAGGACGGAAAGAGTTCGCATGCGTCGCAGGGTTTCCGCTCACCCAACCGGGGAACTCGACACAGCGCAATCGTCCGTTGGCTCCAACGTGCCGGCGACCATTTCGACCGCTCGTCGACCCTCCGGGCCGGTGTTCGAAAAACACCCTCCGTCACCTGCCATTGGTGACATGGTTCGCTCCAGCCGCCTTTTGCGACGGCTGTTCCCAAGAACCCAAAACACCCAACCAGGAGGTTAGCTGTGTCTCCCATCACCAACCGCTCGTTGCTGGCCGCGCTCGCCTTGTGCGTCGGCCTCGTTTCCACCCAGGCCGCGGACAGCGCGAAGAAGGAATGTGCCGCCACCGCCGACAAACCGGCGTGCTGCAAACTGCTCAAGGGAATCGTCAGTCTGAACGACGACGACGTGCGTTTCGCCCGCAAGGACGGCGGCCCCGTGCTCGTCGACCCGACCACCGGTCCCGACGCCGCCAAGGCCCTTGCCCCCTGGCACATCAAGCCGGATCTGATCCTCATCACGCACCCGCACGGCGATCACTTCCAGCCCGCCGTCCTGTTGGAGTACGTCGAGGCCAACCCGCAGGTCGTCCTCGCCGGCCCGGCCGAGGTGGTCGAACTCGCCAAGGCGAAGGGTCTCTCCATGCAGGCCGTCGCACCGAACCAGACCTACACCCTGGCCGGCGTCGAGTTCAGCACCGTGCCGGCGTACTTCGACCGGAAGGAGGCGAACCACCCGCAAGCCAGTCAGTGGGTCGGCTACGTTCTGAAGCTCAACGGCACGCGCTACTACGTGACGGGCGACACCCAGCCCGTGCCGGAGATGGCGACCGTGAAGGCGGATGTCATCTTCCCGTTGCTCGCTGGTTGCGGCGGCAACACCGAGGAAGCGCTCAAGATGGCCGCCACCAGCGGCGCCACGCTCGTCGTGCCCGTGCACACCAGCGGCAAGGTCGAGACGATCAAGAAGTACCTCGCGCGGCTACCGGAAGGCGTGCAGAGCGCCTACTTTCTCGACGGGAAACTGAATCCGACGCTCTAGCCGCGCATCCCGACCATCGATCACAGGGCCGCGGCGCTCCGC
>JAEXPL010000427.1 GCA_023446865.1 Verrucomicrobiota bacterium
CGTTCATCGTTGGACGCTACTCGACTGGCGATGACCGGTTTCTCCCGTGGTACAAGCTGGTCTCCCGGATGCAGATTCAGGCCGCCGACCATCGAGGGCGCACGGTCTACGGATTGAAACGGCTCGATTGGGCTGGGGCCGGACAGTTCAGCGTGCGGCGCATGCGGGCAAAAAAAGAAGAGTCGGGGGCTTCCGGGAGGGAAGCGTCATGAAACCGGGCAGGTTTCACACCGACTCTATGACGGGACAATCGGCATTCGCCTTCGAAAGCCAAGTTCTGATTTGAACGGTATTTCTCATGCCTGAAACGAGGGGGCGAGGGCGAATGCAGGCGCAACGCTTGTGAGGCAGGTTTGACCAGGTATCGGCATGTCGGGTAGGCATTGGGCCTATGCTCGACAGGAACGAACGTTGGCAGGCGCTGAACAAGTTGAGGG
Source organism: Verrucomicrobiota bacterium (assembly GCA_023446865.1). Lineage (GTDB taxonomy): Bacteria > Verrucomicrobiota > Verrucomicrobiia > Opitutales > Opitutaceae > CAJCBL01. Next base: position 438 of record JAEXPL010000427.1, read on the forward strand.
ATGCAGCGATTGCGGACAACGCGTTGTGCTGGAAGTTCTCTCAGCTCGACACCGAGCGGGAGGCGTTCTGGCGCAGGATGACCTACCGGACCGTCTTTGCGTCGATCGAGACGCTGGCGCGTTTTCTTCGTCAGACCGCACTGCTATTCACGGAAGAAGGCGAAGATCCATTCTCTGTGGCTGAACGATTAGCGTTGGCTGAGAAGACGTATGAAGTCGGGTCGGATGGGCTGGTTCGGGAGATTCCGGCTAGGATTCGTACCTTGGACGGCATCTCTCTGTCGCTCGATGCAATCGCTAGAAGCGCAGGTGTCGCGTATAAGGTCGACAAGTCAGGTGAGAATTGGAGATCGCTTTGCTCGGCGAGCAGAGTTCGTGACCGCCTAGCTCACCCGAAAACGGTGGAGGATTTCGCGGTGACCGAAGAAGAGATGCACCTGCTTCATTGCGGATGGCGTTGGTATATGGATGAGCTTCGGAAGGCTGTGTGCCGACCTGAGTGGAAGACCGAGTAAACAATTAACCCCGGCGCGCGTGGGGCGGGCCGGGATCTGAGGGAAGGATGAGATTGCCGCGAGAAGGCTAACTTCAGCGGGAGGCTGCTGGCGATGAACTCGAAGAGTTTGCCGGGGGCGATGCGAGGGGCGGCGATGGCGACGGAGTGGGGTCGGGGTCAGGCCAGAAGCAGGTCGGCACTGATGGCGAAGCGGGCGGAGAGCGCTTTGATGTGGGCCGCGGTGAGGTTGCGGGTGCCCTTGAGGATCCGGTACGCGATGGAGCGGTTGACGCCGAGGATCCGGCCGAGGTCGTCGGCGGTGAGGTTGTTCTCGGCGAGGAGGAATTTCAACGTCTCGATGCCGGTGGCCGGCGCGGGCTCGGGCAGGGTCTCGCGTTCGTAGTCCTCGACGAGCTTGGCCATGAGCTGGAGGTAGTCGTCCTGGTCGCGGTTGAGTTTGAAGCCGGCGAGGGAGTGCACGATCTCGACGGCGTTGTCGTAGGTGGTGCGGTCGTGGATGGGGCGCGGGACCTGAAGGGCGACGAGCTCGGCATAGGTCTTGGGCAGGGCGGCGGGAGCGAGAGTGGCGGTTTTCATAGAGTGGAGATCCACGTGTTCTTGCTGTACTCGGCGTGGGGGAGGAACCGCATGGTGAAGACTTCCTGGCGGTTGTAGTGGATGGCGGTGATCAGGCGGAAGTCGTTCGTGATATTGAAGACGGTCACGGTGCGCCCGCTCGGAGCGGTCACCTGATCGGCGTGGGCGAAGGTTTGGCGTGTCTGGCTGAAATTCTTCCACTGCGCGGCGCGGACGACCCGGAACCAGTGGTCGAGCGGGGCGCGCGCCTTGGCATGGGTGCGTTTGGCCTCCTCGAGAAACCGGCGGGTGATGATGCGCATGCGGCTGGCTGGGAGAGTGACCGAAAAGGTCACTCCGTCAAGGCGACGCTGGTTGGCGACGATGAAGACGATCGGCCGAGCTGGAGCTCGGCGTTCCCAGGGCGGAGAAAAACAACCCCGGCGCGCGGGGCGGGCCGGGGGGGAGTCAAGGCGAGGTTGCCGAGATGGCGGATTGCGTGAGCCAGCGGCGGGGATGATAGATCTACCTCTACGGAAGAGTCAGCGCAGGGCGACTTCGCCAGGTTGATTATCCGGACCGCGTATAGTCGATTGAGGTGGTGAATCTGGAGCCGATGCCGTGGCCGGTATCGCCAGGCCGTGATCATTCTGTCGTCGGAGCTGCTCAGGCCCGCCGCCCCGCCGCCGTATGCCGCCGGGCTGCAAGCGCTCGCGGGGCCGCGAGTGGTGGAAGCGCCACACCCGCCGCTAGGCGTTCCCAGGGACAGCCAATCGCGAGTTGGATGCGCAGGGCCGTCGTCACGAGGATGTTGGTCTCTCCCGCCTCGATGCGTTGGACCGTGCGGATGTTCAGGTCCACCAACTCGGCCAACTGTTCCTGCGTGATCTTGGCCGCGACCCGTTCCCGGCGCAAGTTGGCGCCGAAAACGATCAGGACCGAAGATTCTGCGCGACTAGGCACGGCGCATTGTGCCGGAAAAACAGCTTGCGCGTTACGGCACAATGCACCGTGTTTTAATCCGCAGCACGCGACGCGCTGCTCCGCAATTCCGGCCACCGCTCACTGCGACACGTCCCTCCCCGTCCCATCATGCCCCTCGCTCGTCCGCTTTGCAGCTTCCTCGCGAAAACCAAGGCCAAATGGAACGCCCACACTCCATGTTTCGTGGTTCGGACGGACCAACTCGTGCGGATGCTCGGTCACATCAAAAAGCACCTGCCGGGCGAGATCTTGTATTCTCTCAAGACTAATCCTGATCCCGTCATCGCGCGCATGGTGGCGGAAGCGGGGTGCGGGTTCCTCCTCTCGTCCATTGAGGAGACGGAGCGGCTGCTCGCCACCACGAACGTGGAACGCTGCCGGCTCATGTTCCAATCTCCGAGCCTGACGGTGGTGCACTTTGCGCGGCTCAAGGCGCTGGGCGTATCCCGCTTCATCGTCGATTCCGCGAGCCAGCTCGAGTTGATACTGGGCTCGCTTGAGGGCTTTGCGCGGAAGCCGGAGTTGCTCGTGCGGGTCAATACGGGAGTCTCCGCGCGGAGTCCCGAATTGAAGTACAGCAGCGACTCCTTCCTGGGCTTCCCGCTGGCGGAGGTGTTGCCGGTGTTTCGCCGGCTCGGACGCCTGCGCGCCGAAGGACGGCTCACCCTCGGGTTGCACAACCACCTACTGTCGCAAAACACCTCGCTCGCTCTCTGGCGGAAGAATCTGGCGACGCTAGCTGGCTTCGTGGCCGAGCTGCTGCGGCAGGGGATCGAGTTGGATCTTGTCGATTTCGGTGGCGGGTATCCCATCCGGTATGGCCGGCACCCGGTGCCGGAGCTCGCGACCATCGCCCGGGAAGTACGGCGGGCCACGGCGCGGATGCGACGGGTGCTGCCCTCGCTGCGGGTTGCGTTCGAGCCGGGGCGGAAGGTTGTGGGGGAATCGATCTCGCTCGTGACACGCGTGAATCACGTGAAGCGTTTCCTCGGCACCACGGTCGCCATCCTCGATTGCTCCCTATATAACGCATCGCTTGATACGTTGATCGTTGATCTGCATCTCCCCGTCGAGCGGCTCGGCGCCCGCCGCAGGCGGAAGCAAGCCTGCGTGCTGCGCGGCAGCACCCCGGACTCGCTCGATGTGTTCGCCCAGCGCGTCTCCCTGGACTTGGCCGCGGGCGACACGGTGGTCTTCCGCCACGCAGGCGCCTACGCGTTCGCCTCAGATTTCATCGGGCTCCGCAAGCCCGAGCATATTTTCACCTGAGCGTCGACCGGCCGTGGAATTCCTGCTCACCCTCCTGCCGCCGCTGCTGTGGGCCTCGGCGACGCTGACCGACAAGATGCTCGTCTCCGGCGGCGGCGACGACGCGAAGCCCGGCGCGCTGATGGCGATCTCGGGGTTCTTCAACCTGCTGTTCGGAACTGCGATCATCCTGCCCCTGCTCTCGGCCACCGGTGGAATTCGAGTCCTCGCCTCGCTGGACGCCGCAACCGTCCTGCCCCTGCTCCTAAACGGGGCGACGCAAACCGCTGCCATGATCCTGTTTTTGCGTGCGATCACGCTTGAGGAGGTGTCGCGCGTCGATCCGTGGTTCCAGACGATCCCGGCGTTCGGCATCGTGCTCGCCTATGGGGTGATCGGCGAACGGCTCGTCTGGTATCAATGGGGTGCCATCGTGCTGCTGGCGGTGGGCGGATGGGTGATCAAATCCGAGGGCGCTGCAAGCTGGCGAGTCGTGCTCTACATGGTGGCCGCCTCGTTCCTGCTGGCGCTCAACGACACGATTTTCGCCCGCTTCGGACGGGAGGTTGGCGGCGGACTATGGCCGGCGATCTTCTGCGATGTCATGGGCAAAGCCGTTTGCGGGCTGGTGCTGCTGCTCGGCCCACGGACGCGGCGCGGCTTCGTCGTGGGACTGCGGACGAAGTTTCGCCTGCAAACCGTGTCCGAGGTGCTGTTCATTGCCGCCGATTTCCTGTTCGACCGCGCCAAGCTGCTCGCGCCGGTGGCGATCGTGCAAGGGATCGCGTGCAGCCAACCGGTGTTTACCCTTCTCGGTGCCGCCCTGCTCACGCGCTTGGCGCCGCGGCTCATCCGGGAGGAGCAGGGCATCGCGTTCTGGCGGAAGTTCGGCGGTATTGCCCTGATCGTCGCTGGCGGCGCAGTCCTCGCGACGACCCGCTAGCCCCCCCGACCCTCGCACGAGGCGTTGCCCGGCGGTGGTGAACCGGTATTTCTGGAGACGGTTGTTGGGTTGTCCGGGATGTTCATCTTGAGGAACCCGGCGGCGGCGCCTGCCTGCTGGTCCTGTTCCCGGGAATGCTCGGGAGCGCTGACGTTGCCTCCATGTCGGGCACCGATATCGAAGCGTCCGTCGAGGCGGAAGCGAGGTGCAGGTGGCGTGCTCGCGGGCATGGCGCGCCTCTTCGCGATGGGCTCTCTCGGCCTTGGTGATGCGTTCACCGTGGTATTCGATGATCAAATGGAAGGCCGGGAAGGCGGCGCACGCGTAATACCAAGTAGCATTCAAATATATAATAACCCTGCGGGAAGCCACGGGAAGCAGGTGAGTTTCCGCAGGCGTGGCGGATCGTTGAGGAGGAGGAGCAGCTCGGTTTCGAGACGAACTTCGACGCCGGCAAGGTCGGCGAAGAACTGGTTGGCGAAGCCCTTTTCGCGGGTTTCGTCCCAGACATGCTCGGTGGGATTGCACTCCGGGGTGTAGGGTGGGAGCAGTTCCAATCGGAGCCGTTCGGGTACGGGGAGTTGCTTGGATTTGTGCCAGCCCGCTCCGTCCAGAAAGCACAGCAGGCGATGGTCGGGCCAGCAGGCGAGCAGCTGGAGGATGAAGCGCGCCATGGCCGGGGTGTTGCACTTGGGCTCGATCATCGCCGTGCCTTCTCCCTCCACGGGCGCGATTGCGGCAAAGGCGTACAGGGACTCGCGCACGACCTGCCGCCAGACCTTGGGCCGGACCGGCTCCGGGGCCCAGCAGGAACGCAACACGCTGATGCGGCCGAAACGGCCCTCGTCCATGAACAGGATCTTCAGCCGCGCCCCATGCTGCGCGCGTTCCTGCGCGACGATCTGGGCGAACTTTTTTTAAACGCCTCCTCGGCGCCCGGATCCTTCTTGGGATGGCTGGGCCGGGGCACGACCTTGCGCCAGCCTGCCCTGGCCAACAAACGGTAGACCGTCGAGGCTGCGACGGGATGCCCGACCAACTTCTCGTAGTCGCGCTTGAGCGTGCCGACTTCGACCATCTGTCCCGCCCCGGCGGCTTGGACATGACGTTGCAACAGCGCCGCTTCCTGCTCGTCGGCGAGCAACGTGCGGCGCCGGCCGCCGCGACCGGGCCGGCCCACCAGGAAGGCCTCGCCCTCGCGCAGGAAACGCGAGTGCAGCACCCGCACCGTGTTGACGCTCAAACCGGTCACCTGCGCGATGCGCTCCGGGGGTGATGCGTCCAAAGCTCGGATCAAAACCGCTTGGATGCGCCGCTGCTCGGCGACAGTGGCGGCGGTCTTGAGCAATCGCTGCAGACGCTGGGCGCTGCCTGGGGGAAATGGCTTGGGCGGACGCATGAAAAAACCTCCGGGCGAAGGCACCGGAGGCTGGGTTATTATACGTATGCCTGCAAGATGGTATAAACGCCGTGCCTGTGGATGGCAGAACTTCGGCGCTCGATCAGGAACGAGGGCGGGACCGGTGGCCCGGAAGACCGGGACCGCCCTCGGGCGGCGGTTGGGTCGGGGCGGTTATGATGCGTGGGGGATCAACCGGTACACGACCCTCGGATGCAACGGTTCTCCTGCCCGGCGATCCAAGACCTTTGGATCCGGGTTGCCCCAAAGGGAAACAAAAACCCCGGCGCGCGGGGGGGGCGGCCGGGGTTTTGAGGAAGGGCGAGAGCGCCGAAGGGGCGTGCGGGTTATTTCAGCGCGACGTCGATGGTCGTGAGGCTGGCGGCGATCAGCTCCATCAGCTTGCCCGGGACGACGCCGAGGGCGGTGATGACGACCAGGAGCGCGACGCAGGCGGCGTTGGTGGCGAAGTCGGTGACGATGGCGGGGCGGCCGCCGGCGTCGGTGAAGTACGCCTCCTTCACGATCTTCAGGTAGTAGTAGATCGCGATGGCGGAGTTAACGACGGTCACGATGACCAGCCAGAGCCAGCCCTTGGCGAGGGCGGCGTTGATGAGGGAGAACTTCGCCATGAAGCCGACGAACGGCGGGATGCCGGCGAGGGCGAAGACCGCGAGGCCGAGCGTGAGCGCGAGCAGCGGCGAGCGCTTGTGGAGGCCGGCGAGGTCGGAGAGGGAGACGTTGGCGCCGTCGGCCGAGACGCGGCTGACGACGAAGAACGCGGCCAGGACCATCAGCACGTAACCGGAGATATAGAACAGCGCCGCGGCGAAGCCGGCGTAGCTGAGGGCGACAAAGCCGAGGAGCGCGTAGCCGGCGTGGGCGATGCCGGAGAAGCCGAGGAGGCGCTTCACGTCGGTCTGCACGAGGGCGACGAGGTTGCCGTAGCACATCGACGCGGTGGCGAGGACGGCGAGGAGCGTCGGGATGGTGGCGTCGCCGGGGGTGGCGAGGCCGACGAAGCGCGTGAGGACGGCGACGGCGCCGAGCTTCGGGAGCGAGGCGACGAGGCCGGCGGTCTCGTTGGAGGCGCCCTGGTAGACGTCGGGCGTCCAGAAGTGGAAGGGGAAGACCGCCATCTTGTAGAGCAGGCCGGCGAAGGAGAGCGCGAGGCCGACGACGGCGAGCGGGTTACCCAGTTGCGGCGCGAGGCGGGTGACGAGCAGCGGCAGCGACGTGGTGCCGGTGAGGCCGAAGAGGTACGAGAGGCCGAAGAACATGATGCCGTTGGCGGCGATGCCGAACATCATGTACTTGATCGCCGACTCCATCTGGACGCGCTGGCCGTCGCGTTCGCGGCGCATGGCGACCATGAGGTAGAGCGGGAACGAGGAGAGCTCGAGGGAGACGACGATCGTGATCAGCTCGATCGAGCTGAAGAGGAACGTGAGGCCGGAGAGGCCGAGCGCGAGGAAGAGGTAGTACTCGGCGCGGATGTCCTGGCGGATGTCGTCGAGCGAGCGGCCGAGGAGGATCACGAGGATGTAGCCGAGGCCGACGACGAGCTTGAGGAGCTGCGAGAAGGCATCGACGCGGTAGGCGCCGGCGAAGAGCTCAGCCTGCGCGCCGAAGCTGAGGAGCACGGCGGCGACGAAGGCGGCCGCGGTGGCGAGGGAGGCGAGCTTGGCCTGTCGGGTGTTGCTGCCGAGCGTGATCCAGAAAAGGGCCAGCGCTCCGGTGAGGAGCACGAGCTCGGGCAGGAAGGCGGTGAGGGAGGACATTGCGGAAGGCGGATTGCGGAGTGCGGATTGCCCGGAGGACGGAAGGCGGAAGGGAAGTCGGATTGGGAAACCGCAGATGGACGCTGATGAACGCTGATTCGGAAGTGAGGATTGGTGGCAGGGCGGTTTCTCCGAAACCGCTGCGGACGTTTCGGAGAAACGTCCCTACCTGGGTCAGTTGCCGATCTGGGGCAGGTTGTGCGCGAGGCTGGAGCGCATGACGTCGAGGAAGGG
>JAEXPL010000467.1 GCA_023446865.1 Verrucomicrobiota bacterium
CTGTGCACCGGCGTCGGCACCGGACTCGCCTACGCGTTCTGCAACCTTCCGCCCGTCTTCGCGTCCTCAGCGGTCGGACACGCGTGGATCAGTGCCGCGGCCTGCGGCCTCGGTGTCCTCGTCTCGCTGCTGCTCGCCACGAGCACGCCAGCGCCGGTCGCCGCCGGCACCGTTCCGAAGCGGACCTTCTGGCTCCTGCTCGGCGCCTTCGTCGCGTTGGTGTGGCTCGACTCCGCCGCCTTCCTCCTGATCCAGGAACGCCCAGCGCTGCGCGCGCTCACCTGGGCGACAGCACCGCAGCTCTGGGCCAACGCGGCCGTCCACCTCGCCGCAGCGCTGCTCGGCGGCTGGCTGCTCGACCGCGGCTTGCTGCGCTTCGCCCTCGCGCTCGCCGGTGCCGATCTGCTCGTGGCCTCCTTCGCGCTCGCTCAAGGCGGCGCTGCCGCCACCCGACTCCATCTGCTCTACCCGGCCGGCGTCTCGCTCTACTCGACCACGCTGGTCGCGCTGCCCGCGCTCGCCCGCGCGTGGCCCGGCCACGAGAACACCCACCGAAGCGCCGCCGCCCTCTACGTGTTCGCCGGCTGGATCGGCTCGGCGCTCGGCATCGGCATGGCGCTCGACCAACGCACGATCCCGACCGCCTTCCTCGTCGCCGCCGGCTCCGCGCTCGCGCTGCTGTTGTCCACGGCACGCCTCCGCGCCGCCACGCTCGGGCTGCTGCTGTGCGGCGCGCTGCCCGACCGTTCGTTCGCCACCACCGACGGGGACGCCGCGCAGATCGCCGCCGGCCGCGCGGTCTACCTGGCCGAGGGCTGCATCCACTGCCACTCGCAGTTCATCCGGCCCGGCACACCGGACGCCGAATACTGGGGACCGGCCCGTCCGCTCGCGGAGATGCTCAAGGAGGAACCTCCGCTCCCCGGCAACCGCCGCCAGGGGCCCGACCTCCAGAACGTGGGCAACCGCCGCTCACCCGACTGGAACCGTCTCCACCTTCAGGATCCGCGCGCCGTCTCACCCGGATCGACCATGCCGCGCTACGCCCACCTGTTCGCCGCCGGCGATCCGCGCGGCGAGGCGCTGGTCGCCTACCTCGGTTCGCTCGGAGCGGACACCGCCGAAACCCGCGCCCGGCAGATCGCCGCATGGAATCCGCCGGCTCTCGCCGGCGACGCCCGGCGTGGCGCGAAACTCTTCGGTACCCTCTGCGCATCTTGCCACGGCGCCGACGCCCGCGGCCGCGGTCCGCTCGCGGCCAAACTCGCCGCATCGCCCGCCGACCTCGTCGCCGGTCCCCGCCCCCGCACGACCCGCACCACCGCCGAGGCCACCGCGGCCGAACTGGCCCGCGTGATCCGCTTCGGCGTTCCCGGCACCGCAATGGCGGGCCACGAGACTTTGCCAGCGGCCGACATCGCCGCATTGACCGCCTATGTCTCGGGGCTGAAGCTCGCGACGCCGTCGCCATGAAAGTCCTCATCGTCGAAGACGACCGGAAGGTCGGCCCCTTCATCCTCGCCGGTTTGGGCGAGGCCACCTACACGACGAAACTCGTGCGCACCTGCGCCGAGGCCCGCGACGCCCTCGCCGATGACACCTTCGACGCCGTCGTGCTCGACCTCGGCCTGCCCGACGGCGACGGCCTCGAGCTCCTGCGCGAGTGGCGCGCCGCCGGTTTCAACGAGCCTGTGCTCATCCTCAGCGCGCGCGACGCCGTGGCCGACCGCGTGAAGGGCCTCAATCTCGGCGCCGACGACTACCTCGCGAAACCCTTCAGCTTCGACGAACTCCTCGCCCGCCTGCGCTCGCTCCTGCGCCGTCAGGCCGCGGTGAAGGCCACCGTGCTCGAGCACCGCGGGATCCGCGTCGACCTGCTCGCCCGCACCGTCACCGCCGCCGGCGCGCCCGTCACGCTCACCAACCGCGAGTTCGCCCTGCTGGAGTTGTTTCTCCAGAACGTGGGCCGCGTGCTCACCCGCACCATGATCGCCGAGCGCGTGTGGGAGGCCAGCCACGACCTGCAGACCAACCTCATCGACGTCTACGTGCGCCGCCTCCGCCAGAAACTCGAACAGCCCGGCGACGCCCCGCTCATCCGCACCGTCCGCGGCACCGGCTACCAACTCGCGTGACCGCCACGCGCTCCCGCCTCCGGGCGCCGGCCCCCGGGGAGCCGACCGTCCGCCACCGCTCCCCCGCCCCGCCCCATGCTCCGTCTCCGTAGTTTCGCCACACGCCTCGCCCTCGGCTACGCGCTGCTCACCACCGCCACCGTCGCGGTCGCGCTCGTGGCCGGCCGGCTCATCGTCGGGCACCAGGTCGTGCACGGCCTCGACCTGCTCAACACCGCCGAGTTCGAGGAGCTGGCCGACCGTCTCCCCGCCCCGCGCACCGCCGCGCTCGACGAGCGGGCGCTCGCCACGCTCCGCGACCACACCGCGATCGATGCGTCGATGTACCTCTTCCAGGTCGTCGCCCCCGACGGCGCCGTGCTCTTCCGCTCCGCCAACCTCGGCGCCAACGCCCTGCCCGTCCCGCGCAAGGACCGCACCAACGACACCACGGCCGTCCGGCAAATCGGCCCGGTCCGCATCGGCAACTACCCACACGGCGCCGTCGTCATCCAAGTCGCCTCGCCGCTCGAGCAGGCGAACGAGCTGCTCGCGCAGCAGACCTGGGCGCTGCTCGCCCTCGGAGCCGGCGTGGCCTTCCTGAGCGTAGGCCTCGGATACGCCTACAGCCGGCTCGTCCTGCGCCCGGTGCGCGCCATCGAGCAGACCGCCGCGCGCATCGGCGCCGCGAACCTCTCCGAGCGCATCCCCGTGCCGGCCGGCCGCGACGAACTCGCCGAACTCGCCAACCTCCTCAACCGCACCTTCGACCGGCTCGAGGCCGCGTTCACCCAGGTGCGCCGCTTCACCGCCGAGGCCTCGCACGAGCTCAAGACCCCGCTCGCCCTCGCTCGCCTCCACGCCGAGAAACTCGCCCGCACCCCGCTCACCGACGGCCAGACCCAACAGCTCCAGGCGTTGATGGCCGAACAGCAGCGCCTCCAGAAGATCATCGACGACCTGCTCCTGCTCTCCCGCACCGACGCCGGCGAGATGCCCCTCGACCGCCGCGTGCAGAACCCCCACGAGTTCATCGCCGAGTTCGCCGAGGATGCCCAGGCGCTCGCCGAGGATCGCGGCCTGCGGTTCACCCTCGCCACCAACGACCCCGGGACCGCCATCTTCGACGCCGCGTGGCTGCGCCGCGTGCTCCTCAACGTCCTCGCTAACGCCCTCAAGTTCTCGCCCGCCGGCGGCACGCTCACCGTCCGCTCGGTCATGGCGCCCGGAGTCTGGCGCGTCGCCCTCGAGGACGAGGGTCCCGGCGTGCCGCCCGAGGCAATCGAGCGCATCTTCGACCGTTTCGTGCAACTCGGCGGGCGCCCCTCCGGCGCCAGCGAGGGAGCCGGCCTCGGCCTTGCGATCGCCCGCAGCATCGTCGTGCTCCATGGCGGCCGCATCTGGGCCGAGAACCGCACCGACCGGTCCGGCCTGCGCGTCACCCTCGAACTGCCCGGCGCGCTCTGACCCGCGCCCAACGGTATCGTTGACGCGGCGACAAATCGGCGCGAGTGTCGTGACCAGCCCCCCCGCCGCCGCTTCCGGCGGTTCCGTTCCTCCCGACCTCCTCCCGCCATGGCCCGAATCCATCCCTGTCTCCTCCTCCTGCTCGCTCTCGCGCCAACCCTCCGCGCCGAACCGTCGCCCCATGCCGCCCAGCTCGAGCGCGAGATCGTCGTCCCCGTGAACGAGACGATCACCCTCGAAGAGTACGGTTACCTCGGCACCTTGACCGGCGACAGCCTCGCGGTCCGCATCGCCTCGCGCGGACCCGGTAATCTGCTCAGTCGCGAGCGTTTCGCCGCCATCCATGCGGCGCTCCGCACCAGCCTGCTCGCCGACGCCGCCCGCAACATCGACGTCAAAACCAGCGACATCCTCATCCTGCAGACGGACGCCAAGCCGATCACCCCCGTCGACATCACCATCGAGATCGAGATGAGCGCAACCGGAGTGTCCTACAAGCTCGTCGCCAAGTCCTACTCCAGCTCGAACCAGCTCGGCTGGGACCAGTTCCTCGTCCCGGAAAATCCCTGAACCGTCCCCGGCACGACCGACCACGGGAGAAGTGCCGTTACTGGGATAACACGATCCTTCCGCAACCTCTGGAGAACACCATGCCCCTGAACCGTACCCTGCCCGCCACTCTCGCCCTCTCGCTGCTGCTCGCGCTGCCGGTCCTCGCCAAGGACCCCGCGCCGCTGCCCACCATCGCCCCGGCCACCGCGGGACTCTCCGCCACGCGGCTTGAAAGACTTCACCAGACTCTCGACCGCACCGTCGACGACGGTTCGCACGCCGGCTACATCCTGCTCCTCGCCCGCGACGGCAAGATCGTCGACTGGCGCGCCCACGGCTTCGCCGACGCCACGACCAAGACGCCGATCCAGAAGGACTCGATCGTGCGCCTCTTCTCGATGACGAAGCTCGTCACCTCCACCGCCGCGCTGATCCTCGTCGAGGAGGGCAGACTCAAGCTCACCGACCGCGTCGACCAGTTCCTCCCTGCACTGGCAAACCTCAAGGTCTTCACCGGTGGCACCGCCGACGCTCCCGTGCTCGTCGACGCCGCGTCCCCCATCACCATCGAGCAACTCCTCACGCACACCGCGGGCACCTTCTACAACTTCAGCGCCCCGCCGGAGCTCGTGAAGATCCAAGATCGCGCCGACCTCTGGACCGCGCCCAATCTCACCGAGTTCGTCGCCCGCGTCGCCAAAGTCCCGCTCGCCCACCAGCCCGGCACCGCCTTCGCCTACGGCATCAACACCGACCTACTCGGTGCCGTGATCGAGAAAGTCTCCGGCCAGTCGCTCGACGATTTCTTCCAGCAACGCATCTGCGGCCCGCTGAAGATGGTCGACACCGCCTTCTGGGTACCGGCCGAGAAACGCGCCCGCATCGCCCGCATCCACACCCGCAACGCCGCCGGCCAGCTCGTGCTCGACACGATCGAGAACAACGACGAGCGCTGCGGCCCGACCCACGGTCTGCGCATGGGCGGCGCCGGACTCTACTCCACCGCCGGCGACTACGTCCGTTTCGCGCAGATGCTGCTCAACGGCGGCCAGCTCGACGGCGCCCGCATCCTCGGCCGCAAGTCCGTCGAGCTCATGACCCGCGACCACATCGCGCACCTTCCCCAGCCGCATCCGTTCGGCGCCGTCGAGCAGGGCTTCGGCCTGGGCGTGCGTGTCGTCACCAACCTCGGCCGCAGTCCCACGCTCGGCAGCGAAGGCTGCTTCGGCTGGGACGGCTACGCCACCACCACCGTGCAGATCGACCCGAAGGAGCGCACCGTCGCGCTGCTGCTCTACCAGCACCTGCCGTTCAACGAGGGCGACGTGTTCGTCCCCTTCACCAACGGCTGGTACTCCACGCTGGAGAACTAGTCCGGATGTCTCATGGCGTAGCGGAAACCGTAAGGTTCTCGCAGGGGGCCAAGCCCGAAACTCTGACGAGTTCCGCTCCGACAGTCCGCGATCGGCCCTCGCTCGGAGTGTGAAACGTGCGGCCTAAGCCGCATCCTTCACACCGTAGCGGAAGCCGTAAGGCTTTCGTCCGGGACAAACCCCGAAATTCTCACGAGTTCCGCCACGGCGGTTCGTCGCCCACTCCGCTCACAGTGTGACAGTTCCGGGCTGGACCCGGCCGCCGGCTCAGGTCGCCACCGAGAGGATCGCATCGGCCTTGGTCAGGCTGGCGTCGACCTCGGTGAGGATGTCCGGCAGCTCGGCCTCGGCGATCCCGAGGGCGTTCCAGACTTCGGACACGCTGGTCTCCGGGCGGAAGGCGGTGCCGTGATGCACGGCGTGCAGGTTGCAGATGAAGTCGGCGAGATACACCACCTGCGCCGCCGGATCGCCCTCGCCGGAGGGGTCGTGGTGGGCCGCCGTCGCCTGGATGAGCGACTCGGGCAGGTGCCACTGTTCCAGCAACCGCGCGCCCACGTCGGCATGGTCGGTGTCGATCATCTCGCGCTCGACCTCGAAGAGCGGCCGGCCTCGTTCGTGGGCGTTGGCGAGGATCCGTCCGTAGCCCACGCCCAGCGTGCGATCGAGCACCAGCATGCCGATGTCGTGGAGCAGCCCGGCGGCGTGGAGCTCGGTGGCCGAGACACGCACCTTGCGCGCGCGCAGTTGCAGGATCTGCGTGGCCTGCGCCACCGCGAGGCAATGCCGCCAGTACTGCCGGTGCGAAAACTGCATCGGCCGCAACGTCCGCATCAGCGACAGCGCGTAGACGACATCGCGCACGCCATCGATGCCAATGCGGATCACGGCCTCGGCGATCGATTTCACGCCGCGCCCGCGGTAGTATACCGAGTTGGCCAGCCGCAGCACGCGCGCCGAGACCGTGGCGTCGAGCATCGCGACCTCCGCCAGCTGTTCGGCCATCACCCACTCCGTGCGCAGAAGCTGCGAGAGCCGCAACACGACCTCCGGCGCGGCGGGGAAGCCGACCGTGCCGAGCTGGTGGATGTAGTCTTCTGCGCTCATCGCGGATCGTTTCTATCGGCGCCCGGCCCGGAAAGCCGAACGGGGAGTGGTAACAGTGGCGTGAATCCCACCGCCTGCAACGCCGCCCGCATCCCGGTCGCGGATGCAGCGCGGCCCGGCCCCGCCTGCTACGCGAACCGCGCCGGCTGGCCGGTGGCGGCGAGCACGGCGCGCCACCCGGCGCCCGCGGGGTCCACGCGCTTGCGCTGCGTGGCCAGCAGCTCGATCGGCACATGCACAAACTCGTCGTGGATCAGGCCGATCATCAGCCCGGTCTTACCGGCCATCGCGGCATGCACGGCGTGGCGGGCGAACTGGTCGCAGAGGATCGCGTCCTCGGCATCGGCCGGCACGCTGCGCACCAGGTAGCTCGGGTCGATGTAGCGCACCGTGGCCTCCGTCTGCTCGGCCTTGAAGTAGGCCTCGATCTGCGCGCGCAGGAACGGCCCGATGTCCGCGAGCTTCGCGTTGCCGGAGGCGTCCTTGCCGCCCGGACCGGCGAGCAGCTCCTGGCCCGCGCCCTCGGCCACGGCGATGAGCGCATGGTTGCGGGCGAGCACGCGTTTCTTGAGCGCGGCGAGAAAGCCGCCGGGCCCGTCGAGCCGGAACGGCACCTCGGGGATCAGGCAGAAGTTCACGTCCTGGCTGGCCAGCGTGGCGCCCACGGTGATGAACCCGGCGTCGCGCCCCATCAGCTTCACGATCGAGATGCCGTTGCGCACGCTGTGCGCCTCGGTGTGCGCACAGGTGAGCATGTGCGCCGCCTGCTCGACCGCCGTGAGGTAACCGAAGGTCCGCGACACAAAGGCGACGTCGTTGTCGACCGTCTTCGGCACGCCGACGACCGCCAAGGGGTAGCCACGGCGCCGCGCCTCCTGGAAGAGATCGTTGCCGCCGCGCTGCGTGCCGTCGCCGCCGATGGTGAAGAGCACGTTCACGCCGAGCGCGATGAGGTGGTCGACCGCGATCGCGGTGTCGACCGGGCCGCGCGAGGTGCCGAGCAGCGTGCCGCCCTCGGTGTGGATCTTGTCCACGTGGTCGACCGTGAGCCACAGCGGCGGCCGGCCGCGGGCCGGATCGAGACCGCGGTAGCCGTCGCGGAAGCCGAGCACCTCCGGCACCCCGTAGGCATGGTGCAGCTCGAGAAAGAGCGAGCGGATGACGTTGTTGATTCCCGGGCACAGCCCGCCGCAAGTGACGATGCCCGCGCGCACCGCGGCGGGTTCGAAGAACAGCTTCGCCCGCGGGCCCGCGAGTTCGAAGCCCTCCTCG
>JAEXPL010000486.1 GCA_023446865.1 Verrucomicrobiota bacterium
AATCCTGCATCGTCACTTTCCCTCCCAGCACCACCGCTCCCTCTGAAGGGCCACGGCGGCACCGCCGTTTTCAGCCCCTATGGGACGACTGTGGTCTCTGACTGGACGCCGGAACACGAGAGCCGGAGGTCACGGCTGGAGTCGGAAGTGTCCGGTCGGAGACCGGACCCCCGGGGAGATCCTGCCGGCCGGCGGTTTCAACAACGGTGGACGGAGGTTCGCTCGTGGAACTGCATGGCGACCTGCGCGCGGCGCGTCCGGGCAGGAAAAGGCCCGCGCCGGAAGGGTGCGGGCCGGGAAGAAGGGAGGGGCACGTGGCGCGTTACTCGGCGCCTTCGAGCATCTCGGGGTCGAGCGTGCCCTCGCCGACACGGGTGACGGAGCCGGTCATCTTGATCGCGAAGTTGTCGCCGATCTCGATGCCGATCCGGCCGCCGGGCATGTGCACGGTGACGCTGCGGTCGACGAGGCCGAGGCGGTGCGCGACGGCGGCGGAGGCGGAGCTGCTGGAGCCGGAGGCGAGGGTGTAGCCGGCGCCGCGTTCCCAGATCTCGATGCGGATGTTGGCGCGGTCGAGCACCTGAAGGAACTGGACGTTGGTTCGGCGCGGGAAGTTGGCGTGGGTCTCGAGATGCGGGCCGTAGGTGTGCGCGAGTTCCGGCGACACGGCGGGCAGCGGGATCACGCAGTGCGGGTTGCCGATGGTGGCGGCGCAGTAGGTGAAGGCGCGGTCCTTCACGGTGATGGTGTCGTTGATCACCTCGCGCGCCGGGCCGGCGACGGGAATCTTGGCGCTGTCGAAGCTCACGTGGCCCATGTCGACGGTGATCGAACGGCCGCCCTTCTGGATGCGGACCTCGACGAGGCCGCCGGCGGTGTCGAGGGCGAAGGGTTCCTCCTTCACGAGGCCGCAGTCGTAGAGGTAACGGGAGAAGATGCGGATGCCGTTGCCGCTCTTCTCGGCCTCGGAGGCGTCCGGATTGAAGATGCGCAGGGCGAAGGGTGCGCGCGGCGAGGGCAGGGGGCCCCAGAGGATGCCGTCGGAGCCGATGCCGAAGTTGCGGTGGCAGATGCGGCGGATCTGGGCCTCGGTCGGCACGGGACCGGCGGTGCGCGGGTCCATCACGATGTAGTCGTTGCCGAGGGCGTGGTACTTGGTGAAGCGCATGGCGGAGGAGGAGTGAACGGCGATGAAGACGGAACGGCCCAAAAGGGGGAAGGCGGAAAACAAGATCGGGGCGGAGCAGGGGAAACCGGAGCGAGGCGGTGGCCGGTGGACAATTGCCGGTGAACGGTGGCCGGTGAGCAAAGGACGGGAGACGACAGTCCTTCGCCTCATCCCGAGCTCCCGGGGGGCGAAGGGACACATAGACCACTCTCAAAACCGGCAGAGTGAGTCGGAGACGCCGGCCTAACCTTCCACGATGAACGGCGCGACGAGGTCGCGGAGCGCGAAGGGGACGCGGCCGGTGATGTACACGGCGTCGTCCTCGGCGCGCTCCTCGACGATGCCGCCGGTGGAGTGGAGCCGGGCGACGATGTCGTAGCGGTCGTGCGGGATGCGCAGCTGCGCGGCGAACTCGGCGGTGCTGGTGAGTTCGCTGCAACGGGCGAGCAGGCGGTCCACGCCGGCGCCGGTGAGCGCGCTGAGGAAGACGGCATCCGGATGGCGGACGCGGGCGAGCTCGACGGTCTCGGGGCGGGCGGCGTCGACCTTGTTGAAGACAGTGATGGTGCGCTTGGTGTTGGCGCCGAGTTCGCCGAGAACGCCGAGCGTGGCCTCGAGGTGTTTCTCGACCTGCGAGTTGGTGAGGTCGAGCACGTGGATCAGAAAATCGGCGACAATGGTCTCCTCCAGCGTGGCCTTGAACGCCTCGACGAGGCGGTGGGGCAGACGGCGGATGAAGCCCACGGTGTCGGTCACGAGCAGCTTGCGGCCGTCGGGCAGGACGAGCTGGCGCGTGGTGGGGTCGAGGGTGGCGAAGAGCTTGTCCTGCACGAGGACGTCGGCGCCGGTGAGGCGGTTGAGCAGGCAGGATTTCCCGGCGTTGGTGTAGCCGACGATCGCGGCGTTGGGCACGGGCACGCGCTGGCGGCGGTGGCGCTGCACGGCGCGCTGTTTCACGACGGCGGCGAGCTCGTGGCGCAGCGCGGTGATGCGGTCGCGCACGAGTCGGCGGTCGACCTCGAGCTGCGTCTCGCCTTCGCCGCCCATGGCGCCCTTGCCGCGCTGGCGGCTGAGGTGCGTCCACGCGCGTTTCAGGCGCGGGAGCGCGTATTCGAGCTGCGCGAGCTCGACCTGGAGCTTGGCTTCGCGGGTCTGCGCGCGCTGGTTGAAGACTTCGAGGATGACCTCCTGCCGGTCGATCACGGCACGGTCCGACTCCTCCTCCCAGTTGCGGCCCTGCGCGGGCGAGAGTTCCTCGTCGAAGATGATGAGGTCGATGTTCTCCGCCTTCGCGATTTCGATGAGCTCGGCGGTCTTGCCGGTGCCGATGAGGAAACGCTGGTTGTGGGTGCGCAGGCGGACGAGCTCGGTGCGGGCGATCTCGAGGCCGAGGTTGCCGACGAGTTCCTTCAACTCCTCGAGGAGCTCGGTGCCTTCGCCGGCGGGCATTTCGGGCGGCTGCACGCCGATCAGGAGCGCGCGGGAGGCGCGGGTGGGAGAGACTTCGCGATCGATGACCAAGGTGGCGGGAGTGTCGGGGCCGCGGGACGGGAGTCAATGCGGCCGGTGG
>JAEXPL010000488.1 GCA_023446865.1 Verrucomicrobiota bacterium
GCCGCATCGATCTGCTTTCCCGCAGCGCGTGCCCGCCCCGATTGTGGCGAGCGATCGAGCCGGAGTTGCGCCATGCCGCGTAATCCCACGGATCGGCTCCACGATATCGTCGAGGCGTGCGAAGCGATCGCCCGCTATATCGCCGGGTACGATGCGCAGGCGTTTGCCGCCGACGCTAAGACCCGCGATGCGGTGGTGCGGCAGTTCGAAATCGTGGGCGAGGCGGTGAAAGCGCTCCCGCCCGAGTGGACCGCACGTGAGCCCGGTATTCAGTGGCGCCAGATCGCCGGTTTTCGCGATGTGCTGTCCCATGCGTATTTCGCCGTGGAGGTTTCGGTGGTGTGGGATGCTGCGGCGCACAAGACCCCCGAGTTGCGTCTGGCGTGTATGCGCCTGCTTGCCTGAGCTCGCTCATTCGCCCGGCGCATCGAGTGTTGGCGCGCCCGCCCGCTAACTGTCTTGGCCATCGCTGGATTCTGGCGGGGAAGGCGCGCGGCTGGGACGGAACAATCAATCTCTCGCTTCTGCCGAGCAGAAGCTTGCGAGGCGAGCCGCGGTCCTCGCTGCGCTGTGGTCCGCGGCTGGGCGGAGGGTGTGCGATCTGCTTACCGACTTGCTTGGAAACGGACGTCGGACAGCATGTTCAGGTATGACGACACGCTTGGATCGCATCACGCTTGAGCCTGGCAAACGCGGCGGGCGTCCCTGTGTCCGCGGCATGCGGATTGCGGTCGAGGATGTGTTGAGCTGGCTGGCTGCCGGGCAAAGCTACGAGGAGATCTTGGCCGATTTTCCCGAGCTTTCGCGCGATGATATTCTCGCCTGTCTGGAGTTCGCCGCGCGGCGTGAGCATGTGGTGGTTGCTGCGGCGTGACCCACAAGCTCCTCCTCGACCAGAATCTGAGTTTCCGCTTGGTCGCGGAACTGGAGCCTTCGTTTTCCGGTTCGACACAGGTGATTCGACTGGGCTTGGACGCGTCCGATGACCTCGCCGTCTGGCGCTATGCCCGCACGAACGGGTACGCGATCCTGACCAAGGATGAGGATTTCGCCAATAGAGTCGCACTGGAGGGCCCTCCGCCCAAGGTCCTCTGGCTGCGAACCGGAAATACGGTGTGGCGCGATGTCTTGTCGGTTATCCGCAGACATGAGGCGGCCATCCATCGATTTCTGGACGACCCTGATTCTGGTTGCCTCGAGCTCCGCTGAACCGCGGAGGGCACGCGTCGGAGGCGGGCGGAGGGCGGCGTGCCCTGCGAAGCGGGGAGGGCAGACCACCGCTAGCCGGCACGAAACTCTTCCGCGTTCCGCCACCCCTGACGCAGGCTCGCGCGTCATCCTGATTTTGTAGGTCTCAGTTTGTTCGCCACCGTGGGACTCTTGCACCCGATCACTCTTCTGTCCGCCGTCCGTCGTCTGTCTTCCTTGCTTCGCCCTGGCTTCGCAGGGCACGCTGCCGTCTGCCTTCTGGTTCTGGCGCTGGGCGCGGTGTTGCGGGCGGAGGTGACGGTGTTCCGGGACGGCCGGGCGTTGTTGCCGGTGTATGTGGCGGCGGGGGCGGTGCCGGAGGAGAAGCGCGCGGCAGAGGAACTGGCGCGCGTGCTCGGGGCGATGTCGGGGTTGCGTTGGTCCGTGCAGACGGAACCGACGGGGCAGGGCCCGGGCTTTTTCCTCGGGCGTACCCGAGCGGCGGAGTCGCGGCTGCCGGCCCTGCGGCCGGCGAAGGACCTGCTCGCGCCGACGGCCGGCGAGGTCGGGCCGGACGGGTTCCGCATCCGCACCATCGGCGAACGCGTGTTCATCGAGGGCGCGACGCCGGAGGCACTGCCGTTTGCCGTGGCGTGGCTGCTCCAGCGTTATGGCGGCGTGCGCTGGTACGCGCCGGGTGCGCTCGGCGAAGTAATTCCCGTACGGAACGAGTGGACGCTCCCCGACATCGCGATCGTGCGGGAGCCGGCGTATGTCTCGCGGGAGATCTCCGGGTTGAATTCCGAGGACGACCGCGCCTGGGGGCGGCGCAATGGGCTGCGCGGGCGGTTGGTGTACAGCCACAATCTCATCGTCACGTTTCCGCCGGAGTTGTACGACGCGCATCCCGAGTGGTTCGGCCAAGTGCGCGGGGTGCGGCGGCGGCCGGCGGGCGGGGGCGACTACCATTGGCAGCCGGATCTTGCGCGGGCTGAGGTCGCGGAGCACGCGGCGGAGCAGGCGGCGGCGGCGTTCGCGCGCGAGCCGGGACGGGCGAGCTATTCGCTCGGGATGAACGACACGATGCGGTTCGACCAGGGGGAGGGCACGCAGGCGGCGGTGTTGCCGCTGCGGTATTTCCGCGGGATGCCCGACTACTCGCCGTTGATCTTCGGCTTCATGAACCGGTCCGCCGCGGCGTTGCCGGCGTCGCTGGAGGGGCGTTACCTCGGCTGTCTCGCCTATTTCTGGTGCGAGAACGTGCCGCCATTTCCGGTCGACCCGCGGGTCGTACCCTATGTGACGACCGACCGCACGCAGTTCTACGACCCCGCCTACCGCGCGGCGGATTACGCGCTGATGTCGCGCTGGGACCGCTCCGGGGTGAAGGCCTACGGGATCTGGGAGTATGCCGAGGGTAGCCAATTCGTGGTGCCGCGCGTCCCGCATGCGATGCTCGCCGAGGCAGTGCACGAGGCATGGTGGCGCGGGGCGCGGGGCTACATTGGCGAGTGTGGCCCGCATGCGGGCTTCGATGCCTTCAAGGTCTGGATGCTCGCGCAGTTGCTTTGGGAGCCGGACCGTCCGCTCGCGGAGCTCAAGGAGGATTTCTTCACCGGCTGGTACGGCCCGGCCGCCGAACCGATGCGGCGGTTCTTCGCGCGGTGCGAGCAGGCGTGGATGGCGCAGCCGGGTCCGCCGTGGTGGATCAAGTTCTACCAGCAGGCCGATCAAGTGAGCCTCTTCCCGCCCGAGCTGTGCCGGGAGCTGCGCGCGCTGCTCGGCGAAGCGGAGGCGAAGGCGAGAGAATGTGGAAATCAGGAAATCAGGAACGGAACTGTAGGCCAGGGCGCCGACCTGGCTGCAGATAGCGGAGCGGGCGAATCTGGAACTCAGGAAATCAGGAACGGAGGGAAGACGACGGAAGCGGGGAACTCGGAACGCGGAACTGAGAACGGGGAACGGGCGCAAACCGGAGACCGGACACCGGAGACCGGGGATCGGTGGACGGTGGACCGTGGACGGTTGCCGGTGATCGAGACCCAGAACGCTGAACCCCGAACCCTGAACCGCGAATCCGATGGTGCGACGATTGCGGCGCGCATCGCGCTCACCGGTCAGGCGTTTGCGGTGACGGAGGCGGCGGTGGCGTTTGGTGCGGAACGCGGGGCGCTTGCTGCGGCGGAGGCGCGGAGCTGGACGCCCGAGACGGTGGGGGAACGTTTGGTTTCACTCCAGCGTAGTCGAACGGAGCTCGAGCGTGCGCTGGCGGCGGCGATCGCCGCCGGCGCGATGCGGGCGATGGCGATCGACTACCTCACCTACCACGATCCGGTGCCGGGCGTGCTGGCGGAGCTCGGGGCGCGTGAGGGGACGGCCCCCGGGCGGGCGTTGGCGAAGCTACTCGAGGCGGGAATCGCGGTGCCGGAGCGCTGGGCGGCGCTCGCCACAGCCAGTGCCGACGGGCGTCTGGCGGAGGCGAAGAATCGGCTGATCGACGGACGGTTTTGGGTGGTGGCGGCCGGCGGGCAGCAGCCGCGGTTTCTTTTTCCCCGTTCGGGTGACATCCCGGCGAACTGGGATGTGCAGGCGATGGCGACGGAGCATGGGCGGGTGGCCCTGGGCCCGATGGGACCGACCGGGCGGATCCTGCGCATCGAGGGCGCGTGGGACACGCAGGTGCGTCAGGCACGGCCGGCGAGTCCGGGTCGATTGTATGTCGCCGAGGTTCGGATGCAGGGGCGAAGCAGTCCGGGCAACGACGCGGCGCTGAGCCTCCTGTTTCTCGACGCCGCCGGGAAGATCGTGGGCGAGTACCGCACCGCGGCGTTGCCGAAGGGCGAGAGCGCGTGGCGGACGTTGACGGTGGCGGACCGGGCCCCCGCGGGAACAACCACGGTGCTGGTGTCGCTGGTGGTCCTGCGCCAGTTCGGCGGCGACTGGGTCGAGGCGACCGAGGCGTCGCTGCGCGAAGTGGAATGAGGGACGCCCGCATTTGAATGTGGGAATCAGGAAAGCAGGAACGGAGGAGGCGACCGGTGAGCGGTGGTCGGTGTCCGGTGGCCGGTTGACTGAGGACCGGAAACTGGAAACCGGACACTGATCAC
>JAEXPL010000490.1 GCA_023446865.1 Verrucomicrobiota bacterium
AGAACCTCCTGCTGAAGGCCCGCATCGAGAACGCGCTCAACGAACAGTACCAGGAGACCGCCGGGTACGACGCCCTGCCGTTCCGCGCCTTCGGCGGCGTCGAGTACAAGTTCTGACCCTTTCTCACCGCTCATGAGAATCCCGCTACGGCTGCCGGTCGCACTCCTCGCCGTCCTCTGTGCCGTTCTCGGCGCGGTGGTGGCGGCGGGCGCGCCGGCGCCGGTGCGGGTCGTTTCCCAGACGGTCGGGACCGACGAGCTGCTGCTCGCGCTCGCCGAGCCCGGGCAGATCGCCGCGCTCAGCCATCTCGCGCGCAACCCGGTCTTCTCGACGACGGCGCAGCAGGCCGAGGCGTATCCGCAACTCGTGCTCGGCGATTCCGAGACGATCCTGCGCCACGCGCCCACGCTCGTGCTCGTGACCGACTACAGCCGGGCCGAGCTCGTCGAGCAGATCCGCCGCGCCGGCGTGCGCGTGCTGGTGTTCACCCGCTACAAGACGCTCGACGATGTCTATGCCAACCTCCGCCGGCTCGCCGGCGAACTCGGCGCGGAGGCGAAGGCCGAGGCGTTGATCGCCGATTGTCAGGCGCGCGTGGTCGCGCTGCGCGAGAAGCTGCGCGGCCGCAAGCCGGTACGCATCCTCGCCCCCTCGATCTACGGCATGCTCGCCGGTACCGACACGACGTTCCAGGACCTCTGCGACCACGCCGGCGCCGAGAACGTCGCCGCGACCTTCGGCGGGCTGAGCGGGCACGCGAGCGCCCCGAGCGAGCGCATGCTCACCTGGCCCATCGAGATGCTCGTCGTCTCCGGCGGGGACAAGGAGACGGCCCTGGCGCCGTTCCGCGATCTGCCGCCCTACAAGCTGATGCCTTCCGTGCGCGAGGGGCGCGCCGTGCTCATGCCGGAGAACCTGCTCGCCTGCGTCTCGCACCACCGCATCGACGGCTACGAGCGTCTCGCGCGGCAGCTCCACCCGGAGGCCTTCCGATGATCCCGTCGCGCTACCTTTCCTGGGCGATGCCGGCCACGCTGCTCGTGCTGCTGGTGCTCGCGGCGTTGTCGCTGATGATCGGCGACATGGCGCTCTCGCCCGCGCGTCTCTGGCAGGGGTTGCTGCGGCAGGAGGAGATGGCGGCGCTGGTGGTCTGGCAGATCCGCGTGCCGCGCATGCTCGTGGCGATGCTGGTGGGCGCGGCGCTCTCGGCCAGCGGTCTGGTCATGCAGGCGTATTTCCGCAACAGCCTTGCGAGCCCCGGACTGCTCGGCGTGAGCAGCGGCGGCGCGGCTGGCGCGGTGGTGGTGCTGGCCTGCGGGCTCACCGCCTATTCTCTCTGGGTGCTCCCGCTGGCGGCGGTGGCCGGGGCGTTCGTCGCCACGCTGGCGGTGATCGCACTTGCGCGGCATGGGACCGGCACCGAGCGGCTCCTGCTCGCCGGCATCGCGCTCAACGCGCTGCTCGGCGCGGTGACCAGCTTCGTGCTTTCGCGGCAGACCGCCGTCTTCAACCGGCAGACACAGATCCTCTACTGGCTGCTCGGCGGTCTGGAGGATCGCACCTGGGAACACGTGCTCATGGGCGCCCCCATTGTGCTCGCGGCGGCGCTGCTCTGGCCGCTCGGCCGCCCGATGGACCTGCTCAGTCTTGGCGCGGCGGAGGCGCAGAGCCTCGGCGTCGATGTGCGCGCGCTGCGGCGCCGCTTGCTCGTGCTCTCGACGGTGCTCACCGCCGTGGCCACCGCGGTGGCCGGTACGGTCGGCTTCGTCGGGCTGATCGTGCCGCACGTGCTGCGGCTGCTCGTCGGGCCGGAGCACCGCCGGCTCGTGCCGCTGTCGTTGCTTGGTGGATCCGCCTTCGTGCTCGCCTGCGACCTGATCACACGCTGCGTGGGCGACATCCGACTGGGCATTGTCACCGCGCTGGTCGGCGGGCCGTTCTTCCTGTGGCTCTTGAGGAGGCAGGCATGAAACGGCCGTTGCCCCAGAATCTCTCCGACTCGCCCGCTCCCGAGGAGCGCGGCAAGATCGCGCCGTTTCCCCAGAAGGCGCTCGCTTTGCACGGCGCCACGGTGCCCG
Source organism: Verrucomicrobiota bacterium (assembly GCA_023446865.1). GTDB lineage: Bacteria > Verrucomicrobiota > Verrucomicrobiia > Opitutales > Opitutaceae > CAJCBL01. The sequence goes on from JAEXPL010000490.1 coordinate 2,079, forward strand.
GCCGCATCGCCGACGTGAGCTTGGAGATACCGGCCGGCATGCTGGTCGGGCTCGTCGGGCCCAACGGCGCGGGCAAGTCCACGCTGCTCCAGGTCGCCGCCGGACTGCTCCCGGCCACCGGTGGCACGGTGAGTTGGTCGGGCCGGTCGCTCGACGAGATCGTGGCGCAGGAGCGCGGACGTTGCGCGACCTGGGTGCCGCAGGAGGCGCACTTCGAATTCGGTTTCTCGGTGCGCTCGGTTGTCGCCCAGGGGCGCTTCGCGCACGGCGACGACGAGTTCGGCGTCGACGCCGCGCTCGCCCGGCTCGACTTGGTCCAGCTCGCGCACCGGCCGGTCAACCGCCTCTCCGGCGGCGAGCGGCAGCGCGTGCTGCTCGCCCGCGCGCTGGCGACCGCCGCGCCGCTTCAGCTCTGGGACGAGCCGCTCGCGCCGCTCGACCCGCGCCACGTGCTCGAGGTGCTCAAGCTCGCGCGCGAACTCGCGACGAAGGGCGGCTCGGTGCTGATGTCGCTGCACGATCTGCGCGTCGCGAGCCGGCTCGACCTCATCGTGGTGCTGCACGACGGCCGGTTGCGCGCCGTGGGCCGTCCCGAGGAAGTGCTCACCGCGGAGCTGCTCGCCGACGTCTTCGGTGTGCGCGCGCGGATGGCGCCCGGCCTCACCCTCGATCTCCCATGAAACCTGTCTTCAAGCCGCTCACCGAACCCTCCATCGAAACCGAGTCCGCCCACCGCGCGGCGATGCAGGAGAAGCAGCGCGCGATGCGCGAGCTGATGGCCGCCGCGAAGGACAAGCGCGGGCTGACGATCGTGCACACCGGCAACGGCAAGGGGAAGAGCACCGCGGCCTTCGGCATGGTCACGCGCATGCTCGGCCACGGGAAACGCTGCGTGGTGGTCCAGTTCATCAAATCGGGCGACGCCGCCACGGAGCGCAACCTGCGCTGCCCGCAACTGGCGTGGCACCGCTGCGGCGAAGGCTTCACCTGGGACACGCAGAACCGCGCGGGCGACATCGAGGCGGTGCGCACCGGTTGGGAGATCGCCGTGCAGGCAATGCAGGATCCCGAGGTGAGCCTCGTGTTGCTCGACGAACTCAACATTGCCATGGCTTTCGATTACCTGCCGGTCGACGAGGTGCTCGCCGCGTTGCGCGAGCGGCAGCCGCACCAGCATGTGGTCTTCACCGGGCGCGACGCGCCGGCGGAGCTGATCGAGCAGGCCGACCTCGTGACCGAAATGCGCGAGATCAAGCACCCCTTCCGCGCCGGCATCCAGGCGCAGGCCGGGATCGAGTATTGAACGGCCGGAAACGGGAAACGATCTTGTCGCGATGAAGGCCATCGGCGTCCTCGGCACCGGCTCCAGTGTGGGCAAGACGTGGGTCGCGACCGCGCTCTGTGCGTGGCTGCACCGCGAGGGCGTGCGCGTGGCACCGTGCAAGACGCAGAACATGTCGAACAACGCCTGGGCGCTGCCGACCGGTGGCGAGATGGCGCGGGCGCAGGCGATGCAGGCCGAGGCGTGCGGGCTGGTGCCCACCGCCGAGATGAACCCCGTGCTGCTCAAGCCCAGCGGGCGCGCCGGCTCGCAGGTGATCGTGGGCGGCCGGCCCGAGGGAGTGATCCCGGCGTCCGAATACTATCTTCACCACGAGCGGCTCTGGGCCTTCGCCGCCGGGGTGCTCGACGGTTGGCGCGACCGCTGCGACGTGCTCGTGCTCGAGGGCGCGGGCTCGCCGGTCGAGCTCAACCTGATGGGCCGCGATTTCGCCAACCTCCGCCCGATCCGTCACCTCGACGGCCGGTGGTTGCTCGTCGGCGACATCGACCGCGGCGGCGTCTTCGCCCAGCTCGCCGGCACCTGGCAGCTTCTGCCCGAGGCGGACCGCGCGCGCTCGCTTGGCGCGATCGTGAACCGGTTCCGCGGCGATCTCTCGCTCTTCGCCGATCCGAACGAACACCTCCGCCCGTTCGCTCCCGGGTTGCCCGTGCTCGGCACGCTGCCGCTGCGCCGCGACCTCCAGCCGGAGACCGAGGACGGCTTCGACACCGCGGACTGGGATCGCGGCACCGGCGACACCATCGCCTGGATTCGCTACCCGCGCGTGGCCAACGTGACCGACTGCCAGCCGTGGTGGGACGACGAGGGTGTGCGCACCCGCTGGGTCGACGATCCGGCGCAGCTCGCCGGTGCGAAGGCCATCGTGCTGCCCGGCTCGAAGAATACTCTCGGCGACCTGCGCTGGTTGCGCGCCAACGGCTGGTTCGAGGCCATCCGCGGCGCGGCGCAGCGCGGCATCCTCGTGGTCGGGGTGTGCGGCGGCTACCAGTTGCTCGGCGAACTCCTCGACGACCCGACCGGGCTCGCCGGCGACCGCGGCACGGAGGAGGGGATCGGACTGCTGCCGATCACGACCGGCTTCGTACCCGAGAAGTTGGTGCAGCAGGTGACCGCCGAGTGCGACGGTCGCCGCTGGCAGGCGTACGAGATCCACATGGGGCGCAGCACGGTCACGCAACCGTGCGAGCCGCTCCAGATGGTGACCGACGCTGCCGGCCCGCGCCCGGAAGGGCTGCGCCGTGGCAACGTCTGGGGTACCTATCTGCACGGCTGGTTCGAGGCGCCGGAGCTGCGGCGCAAGGTCGCCGCCGCCGCCGGCATCGCCGGCCATCGCGCGGCGCCGCTGCCTTGGGCGGAGAAACGCCGCGAGATCTACGTGCGGATGGCCGAGCACTTCGCCGCGCACGTCGACCTCGATCCGGTGCGCCGCTACCTCGGGCTCTGACCGTCGCCACCATGATCCACGGACACGGCAACGACGGTTATCGGCTCGGGCGCGCGGTGCGGGCGGACTTTAGCAGCAACGTTCTCCCCGGCGGTCCGCACCCGGCGCTGCGCGAACGGCTGGTCCGGGCGCTCGACGACATTGGCGGTTATCCCGATGCCGGTGCGGAGAGCTTTGTGCTCGAACTCGCACGGCGCGAAGGGGTGCCGGTGCTGAACATCGGCGCGACCAGCGGCGCCGTGGCGGCGATCCATCTGCTCGCCCAGTCGCTGCGCGGAAAGTCCCACGCCATCGCGGTGCCCGCGTTCTCGGAATACGAGGACGCCGTGCGACTGCAGGGCGACACGCCGGTCTTCTTCGCGGCGGACGAGCTGGGGGCCGGCACGGTGCCGCCGGCGGGTGTTGTCTGGCTGGCGAACCCGAACAATCCCACGGGCGCGGTCGTGGCGCGCGAGGCGCTGCTCGCGCTGGTCGATGCGCGGCCGGAGACGCTCTTCGTGGTCGATCTCGCGTACGCCGGGCTGTGCGCGGCGGAGTCGTTGCGGCCGGCCGACGCCGTCGTGCGGCGGAACCTCGTGCTCGTGCTCTCCTACACGAAGCAATTTGCGATCCCCGGGCTGCGGCTCGGCGCGGTCGTCGGGCCGGAGAAACTCGTGGGCGGGGTCGTGGCGCGAGGCGGGCCGTGGGCGGTGAACACGCTCGCGTTGGCCGCCGGACGTTTTCTCCTCGGCGAACAGCGGTGCGACGACGAGCCACGCCGGCTCGGGTGCCTGGCGGAGTCGCTGCGGTTGCAGGCGGCGCTCGGCGAGCTGCCGGGGCTGAGCGTGCGGCCCAGCCCGACCAACTACTTCCTGCTCCACACGGGGCGAGCGACCGGCGCGAAGCTGCGGGAGCACCTGCTGAGCGAGCACGGGCTGCTCGTGCGCGATGCCGCCAACTTCCGCAGGCTCGACGCGCACTGGGTCCGCATCGCCGCGCAGACGCCGCGCGAGAACGCCTGGCTCGAGGAGGCCATGAAAGCATGGACGCGGCGCAGTTGACCGCCGCGGCGCTCGGCGCGGGCTACCTGCTGGATCTGCTGCTCGGCGATCCGGAGTGGCTGCCGCATCCGGTCGTCGGATTCGGACGGGCGATTTCTCTTGGCGAGCGGGTGCTCAACCGCGGTGGCTCCGCCCGGCGCCTCCTCTGCGGCGCAGCGCTGACGCTCGGGCTGGTCGGCGGCACGTTTGTTCTGACGGCGCTGGCTGTGCGCGCAGCGTGGCGGGCGCATCCGGTGGCCGGCACGGTGTTGGTCGCGGTCGGCGTTTTCCTCGGCCTGGCGAACCGCACGCTGATCGACGAGGGCCGGGCGGTGTTCGCCGCGCTGGGCGAGAGCCTCGATGCCGGGCGGCGGCGGCTCTCGCGGATCGTCGGGCGCGACACGGCACGGCTCGATGCGCAGCAGGTGCGCACGGCGGTGGGCGAGACGATGGCGGAGAATCTCAACGACGGCGTGGTGGCGCCGCTGTTCTGGTTCGCGCTGCTCGGGTTGCCCGGGCTGATGGCGTACAAGATGGTCAACACGCTCGACTCGATGATCGCGCACCGCGACGCGCGCTTCGAGTGGTTCGGCAAGACGGCGGCGCGGCTCGACGACGCGGCGAACTTCGTGCCCGCGCGGCTCACGGCGCTGCTCCAGTGCGCGCTGGCCGGCCGGGGCGGCGCGCGGGGGCTGGGTTTTCTCGTGCGGTATGGCCGCGCCCACGCCAGCCCGAACTCCGGATATCCCGAGGCGGCGCTGGCCGGCATCCTCGACGTGCGTTTCGGCGGGCCGCACACCTACGACGGCGAACTGGTCCACAAGCCGTGGATCGGCAGGAACCCCCGTGCGCTCGCCGCCGGCGAGTTCCCGCGGATCGCCCGGAACAACCACGCGGTGGCGCTGGCGGCGACCCTGCTCGCCGGCGCAGTGTGGTGGCAGGCCGGCGGTTTTTGCGGACACCTCTTGCCATGGGCCGATTGATTTTCCTCACCGGACCGGTGCGCTCGGGCAAAAGTGCGCGCGCGGTCGAGTTCGCCCGCCACTGGGGCGATGATGTGGTCTTTGTCGCCACCTACCGGCCGGCGACGATCGATCCCGAGATGGACGACCGTGTGCGGCGCCACCGCGCCGAGCGGCCGGCGTGGCGCACGCTCGAGGCGGTGGAGGATGTCGCGGCCGAGCTGCGCCGCCTCGACCCGCCGCCGAGCGGCGTGGTGCTCGACTGCCTCACGCTCTGGCTGAGCGACCGTTTCGACCGCGACGACGAGGCGATCCTCGCCGCGTGGGACGCGCAACTGCGCGGCATGCGCGCGGCGCCGTGGCCCACGGTGGTGGTCGGCAACGAGATCGGCTGGAGCCCGGTGCCGGAGGCAGCGCCGCTGCGGCGGTTTCGCGACCTGGCCGGCTGGCTCGCGCAGCGCACGGCCGCCGCCGCGGACGAGGCGTGGCTGCTCGTCGCCGGCTGTCCGGTACGGCTGAAGTAACTCATCCCATTTGCCCATGCCTTGGACGACCCCGACCATCCCTCCCCTCGCCAACGAGCTCGCGCCCGCGCTGCAGGCGCGCATCGACAACAAGACGAAGCCGCCGCGCTCGCTCGGCCGGCTCGAGGAGATCGCGCTGCGGCTCGGTCTGATGCAGGCGACGGTGCAGCCGAAACTCGTCGCGCCGCACGTGCTCGTGTTCGCCGGCGACCACGGGCTGGCGCGCGAGGGCGTGAGCCCGTTCCCGCCGGAGGTGACGCCGCAGATGGTGCTCAACTTCCTGGCCGGCGGCGCGGGCATCAACGTGCTCGCGCGTCAGGCCGGGCTGCCGATCAAGGTGATCGACGCCGGCGTGGCGGCCGAGCTGCCCGACCATCCCGACCTGATCAA
>JAEXPL010000033.1 GCA_023446865.1 Verrucomicrobiota bacterium
GCTTCGAAGACCGCACCGCCGCCGCCGGCTTCGCAGCCGGAGGTACTGGTTGGTGGACCTCGCTCGCCGCTGCCGACTTCAACAGCGATGGCCGGCCCGACTACGCGGTCGGCAACGCCGGTCTGAACACCGCCTACACCGCGAGCCCGGCCGAGCCGGCGTTGCTCTACTACGGCGACTTCGGCGGCAGCGGCGCCCCGGCGCTGGTCGAGGGCGAGTGGGAGGGCGGAAAGCTCTACCCGCGCCGCACTCGCAAGTCCCTCGGCGAGGCGATCCCTTCGGTCCCGAAACGTTTCCCGAAGAACGACGAGTTCGCCACGACCACGCTCGCCGAGGTGCTTGGCGAGGCGAAGCTCGCCGCCGCGCGCAAGTTCGCCGCCACGGAGCTGCGCAGCGGCGTCTTCCTCAGCCAGCCCGATGGCACCTACCGCTTCGCGCCGTTGCCGCGGCTCGCCCAGATTGCCGCAGCGCAGGGTGTCGTGGCTGGCGACTTCGACGGCGACGGCCACGCCGATCTTTACGTGCTGCACAACTCGTATGCGCCGCAGCCGGACATCAGCCGTTTCGACGGTGGCTTCGGCCTGCTCCTGCGCGGCGACGGCCAGGGCAACTTCGCCCGGGTCGAGCCCGCCGCCAGCGGGTTGATCGTCACCGGCGACGCGAAGGCGCTCGTCGTGACCGATCTCGACACCGACGGCTGGCCGGACTTCGTCGCCACCCGCAACAACGGCGCGACCGTCGCGTTCCGCAACCAGGGCGTCGCCGGGCGGCGGATGTTCGCGGTGGCCCTACGCGGCCCCGCCGGCAACCCGACCGCGATCGGCGCGCGCGTCACCTTCGCGCTCGCCGGCGGCACGACGCAGACGGCGGAAGTCGCGGCCGGCGGAGGTTACTGGAGCCAGTCGAGCGCCACGCTGCACTTCGGCTGCCCGGCCGGTGACCGCCCGAAGGAGGTCCGCGTCGTCTGGCCCGACGGCACGAAGACTATCCACGCCGTCACCGGCGACCAACCGCACCTCGTCATCGCGCACCCGTAGCGTCGTCGGCGCACCGCGGATCCTCCTTACGTAGCGGAGGGCGTGAGCCCGCCGGACCGACCACCGCGCTGCAAAATATCTGGAACTCACGAACTCAGGAAGCGGACACAGTCATTTCGCGGTGCTGTTCGCCTCTGTCCCGGCTTTCACGTTGCGACCGGAGTGCGACCGACCTCAGCTCCAGCTGAACCTAAACCCAGTGTCCGCCAAGTCAGGGCAACCTCAATATGACCCGTTTTGCCTTTCCTCGCTGGCTATCGAACATCAAGGCCGTCCTGGCAGCTCTTGCATTGGCAGCCGTGCCGTCAGGGCTCTACGGAGGTACTGAGAGCGTGGTCGCCTCGCCACCGCTTGTATTTGGGAGGAAGCTCGATGCGCCGCCGCTGGATCTTGAGATCAAGTTCGTCCCACCACCGCCAGCCTTTCGGAGCACGCTTGCTGAGCCAGCGCCTGTCGTTGAACTTGACTGGAGCCTTAGTGAGCTGAAGCGCATCGTGAGCGCGAGCCTAGGAAGAGAGTCCGTAACGATCAGTTCGATCAGGAGGGTGAGCGAAACGGAGTTGGTCGTCGTCATCATTTCAGGAAATCTAGGAGACCCTCCTGGCGGAGACATGATTCTGACTTTGTCGTTCGAGAAAGGGACGTGGCGAATCACCAAGAAAAGCTGCTTTGTCCACTAACTGTGCCGCGCCGACGGTCGCGGCTTTTGTTGGCATGGCGCGAAAGGTGAGCTCGTGACTCTGGGGCTGAGTTGAGCTGGCGCGGTGCTGCGGCGTTGGTCCGCCTGAGAGAAATCTTGCGCCGCTGGCGGGGGCGGGGTTGCGTCGGGCTCCTCCTCGGCCCCGCAACTGCGCTTGGAATGAACCGGTTCTCCCGCCTCTGTACCCACCTCTGGCTCGTCACGCTCCTCGGCGCGCTTGCGCTGCTGGGCCGGATCGCGGCCGACAACCTCGCGCAGGCCGACCGCCTCTCCAATCTCGCCGACGGCGACACGATCGCGGTCGATGCGGCGTCGCCCACCGGGTACGCGGGCGGGTTGCGCAAACTCGTGCTGCCGGAGATGCGTCACGAGACGTTCGAGGCCATCGCCCAGACGCAGCAGATGCTCGCGACGGGCGATTGGCGCCTGCGGCACATCGACTCCGACAACGCGCCCGTGGGCCGCACGAACTTCGCGCCGTCGCCGTTCCGTTGGTGGCTCGCCGCCGTAGCCTGGGCCGACAGTCGGCTCAACGACCGGCCGCTCGGGCAGTCCGTGGAGCGCGCGGCGATCCTCGCCGGTCCGGCCCTGCAGATTCTGCTGATGGTGGGTGCGACGCTTTTCGCGGTGCGGTTCCTCGGGCCGCTGACGGCGGGCGTGCTGCCGTTGGCGCTGGCGTTCCTCTTTCCGCTCGCGGGCAACTTTCTCTCGCCGCTCGCCGGTGAACGGGTGCTGACGCAGGCGGTCCTGCTCGGCGCGGTGTTGCCGCTGGCCGCGGGCTTGACGGCGCCGCGAACGACGGGAGTCGTGCGGGCGCTCTATTTGGTTGCGGGCGTCTGCGGCGGGCTGGCGCTCTGGCTCGATGTCGGCCCGACGGTGCCGCTCCTGGCGGGCGTGGTGCTCGGCGGGCTGTGGGCGGGGTGGCGACAACGGCGCGCAGAGGCGGACGACATTTTCAGCGTTGCCGCTTTGCCGTGGCGGGCGTGGGCCTGGGCCGGCGCGGTCACGAGTCTGCTGGCCTATCTGGTGGAATATGCTCCCGCGCACCTCGGCGGCCTGCGGCTCGATCGGAACCACCCGCTCTACGCGCTCGCGTGGGTGGCCGGCGCCGAGTTGCTGGTGCGCGGGTCGGCTTGGGTCACCGTCGGGCGGCGACCGCAGGGCGCGCGGGACTGGCTGGCGCTCGGCGCGGCGGCGCTCGGTTTGCTCGCGCCGGTGGTCGGCGCGCTCTTGGTCGATGGCGACGGGTTGTTCGGCGCGCTGGGGCGCAATGAACGTCTGACGCTGTGGCCGGGCACCGGAGGCGGGAAGGAAGTGCTCGCCTGGCTGCTGGATGCGCCGGCGTGGCAGATTCTCGCGGTGCTGCTTCCGCTGGTGTTGTTGGTTCCGGCCGGCTGGGCGGCTTTCGCGCGACGCTCCGAGCGCATGAGCGATGCGGCGGCGTTGGTTCTCGGCCCGGTGCTGGTGCTGCTGGTGGTCGGCTGCTGGCAGCTGGCGTTGTGGGCCGCGCTCGATGTGGCGCTGCTGGCGTTGTTCGCGGTGCTGACGGCGGACGCGTTCCGGCTGTCGCGCGGGGTGATCGCGGCCTGGGTGGCGGCGGCGGTGCTGGTGCTCGCGCCCGCCGCGTGGAAACTTTCGGCGGGGTGGGGCGGCGAAGCCGATGATGCGGTTTCCGACCAGGAGTTCGAGGCGTTGCTGCACCGCGATCTGGCCCAGTGGCTGGTCGGCCGGGTGCCGGAAGGCGGGGTGGTCGTGCTTGCGCCGCCGGCGATGACGAGCGCGCTGCATTTCTACGGTGGAATCCGCGGTTTCGGTACACCGGATCCGGCGAGCGCCGACGGTTTTGCCGCCGCGGTGCGCATCTGCGCCTCGACTTCGTCGGACGAAGGCGAGGCGCTCTCCCGGAAGCGCGGGATCACGCATGTGCTGGTGCCCTCTTGGGATCCGATGCTCGAGGAATTCGCGCGGGTGGGCAGTGGCCGTGCCGACAAGACGTTGGTGGCGCAGTTGAAAAACTGGCTTCCGCCGCGCTGGTTGCGGCCGGTGCCGTACGTCCTGCCCCAGAGCGAGGCGACCGGCGCGCGTTCGCTCGCGGTGTTCGAGGTGACCGAAGTGCAGGAACAGGCGGTGGCGCTGGCGCGGATGGCGGAGTATTTCGTGGAGACCGACCGGCTCGAGGAGGCGGGGATGGTGGCGCTCGCGCTCGGGCAGGCGTTTGCGGAGGATCCCAGTTCGCTGATCGCCCGCGGTGTGGTCGCCGGGGCGCGCCGCGACGGCGCGGAGCTCACCCGCATCATCGGCGAGCTGCGGCCGATGCTCGAACGCGACGAAGACGCCGACCTGCCGTGGGACCGGCGCGTGGTGCTGGCGGTGCTACTGGCGCAGGCGCGCCAGACGGAGCTCGCGAAACCGCGGATCGCCGGTTGTCTCGCGACGCTCGACGAGGCCCGCCTGCGGCAACTCTCGACCATGACGCTCTTCCGCCTGCAGATGATCGCGAGAGCCTACGGGGTGGCGATCGAGGACCCGGCGTTGCGGGAGCTCGCCCGCAAGCTGCTCCCCGCGGAGATGCGGGCGCGGCTGAATTGAGCGGCGGTGCGTTGCGGTGCCGATCGACCGAGGTCGTCGCGATCCTTGCCGCCGCCCGCCGTGGCCCGTCATCGTCCAGGAGGCGTTGCCACCCTCGCGCATGACTTCCTCATACCCGCCTTCAGCCTTCCCTCGCGTCAAACGGGTGGGGAGTTTCCAGGAACTGGTGACGACGCCGTTCGCCGGGGGCGTCAACGCCCTCTGCTGGGAGCGCGCGTTGCCGGGCGACTTCGCCGAGATCGTGGATCGGTTGGCGGCCGCCGACGGCATCACCACACTCGACGAGGAGTTCCTGCGGACGCTGCCCGTGAGCGCGGCCGGGCGAGTCGCCATCGAAATCCTCGTCGAGGACCAACGCCTGCTCCGGGACCACGGCCTGCAGCCCTCGCTCGACCTCATTCGCGGCTACCCGCGCGACGAGCATCCGGCGGTGGTGCGCACCGACGTCTATTCGTTCCACGCCGACAGTGCCACGGAGGCCGCCGACACCTACCTTTGCACCTATTACGGACCGACGAGCGAGGGCGTACCCAATGAAGACGTGCAGCGCCGCGTCGACATCCCCGCCATCCGCGCCGAACTGCTCAAACTCCACGGCGGAGCGGACGACGCCGCTTTTCGCGAGTTTCTGGCGGAACACTGCTACGACCTCCACTACGCACCGCTCCCGCACGCCCGGGTATTCTCCTTCGGCCTCGGGAACCTCTGGCGCATCGCCATCGCGACGCCCGACTCGCCCGTGCCGCCGTGCATCCACCGCGCACCGGAGACGACGCCCGGGCAGCCACGGCTGCTGCTGATCAGTTGAGAGAGCGAATGTCCCCATCGCCGGCTCGGTCTGCTGGCGGCGAGCACCGGCCGCATCGGGCCCCGGCTCGGTTTAGTCCTGGTGGAGCCGATCGGGTTCGAACCGACGACCTCCTCGTTGCGAACGAGGCGCTCTTCCAACTGAGCTACGACCCCGGGACCAGAAAGGGCGGGGATTGAGGAAGGTTTCCCGGCGGGAGTAAACACGAAACTCGCCCGAAAAATCCGGCCCTGTCGGAAGGGCCGTGGCGGGTCGCGCCGGGGCCATTTGTGGCGGTCGGGTCAAAACCCGGCCTTCGTCGGACTTACGCGGTGACAAACGGGGAAAAATGGGCATGCTGCCGGCCGTCCGGCACCTCGGTGCCCGGGCGGCGGGCGGGCCGACTGAACGGACCGTCCGTCTGACGCAGACCTGAAATTGAAATATAACCGATGAAAAAGACGAAGACACCCGCCGGCGCAGCTCCGCGCGCCACCGCCTCGAAAAAGCCCGCCGCCAAGCCTGTGGAAGCCCCGGCTCCCGCGCCGGCGCCGAAGCCGGTGGTTGCCGCCAAGCCCGCCAAGAAGTCCGGGCCGCAGCCGACCGTGATCCAGGCCAATATCGACGTCGGTTTCGGCAACACCCTCTACATCCGCGGCGAGGGCCCGGGCCTGAACTGGGATCGCGGCCAGCCGCTCGAGTGCCTCAAGGATGATCTCTGGTCCTATACCATCGAGGCCGCCGCCAAGCCGATCATCTTCAAGTTCCTCATCAACGACGAGACGTGGTGCACGGGCGACGATTACGTGGTCGAGCCGGGCAACAAGATCACCCTCGTACCGACGTTCTGACGCGATGGAAGTCCGTGGCGACGGGGCCGGCCCCGTCGCTCACGCGCCCGCGGGAATGAGCTCGCGCAGTCTCGTACGCACCGCGGTGAGCGCTTCGTCGCC
>JAEXPL010000035.1 GCA_023446865.1 Verrucomicrobiota bacterium
GGTGCGACGACCCAGACGGCGGCGGCGCGTTCGTCGGCGCCGGAGGGATGCGCGGTAACGGTGAAGGGATCGAGCTGCACGACCGGTTCGGCGGCTGATTGCGCGAACGCGCCGGCGACGAGCAGGAACGGCAGGGTGGAGAACGTGCGGGGACTGAGCATGAACCGTCGAGCAGACGGGGCGACCTACGCTGTTTCAAACCAGATTCTGCGGGCGGAGCGGGTCTTTTCGTGGCGGCGAACGCGTGCTCAGTAGGGGATGCGCCGCGGGTTATCGGTCCACTCGCGGAAGACGACGAGGCCTTCGTCGCGCAGAAGTGGGATCTCAGGGACGCGGCGCGCGGCGGGCGGAGCGACGAGTTCGCGGTAGACGTAGGCGTCGTCGAAGCCGATCGCGGCGGCATCGTCGCGGGTGCAGGCGAAGACGATGCGCTCAATGTGCGCCCAGTATGCGGCGGCGAGGCACATCGGGCAGGGTTCGCAACTGGCGTACAGCGTGGCGTCGGAGAGGTGGAAGCGGCCGAGCGCGGCGCAGGCTGCACGGAGGGCGACAACTTCCGCGTGCGCGGTGGGGTCGTTGGTGCTGGTGACGCGATTTTGGCCCCGGCCGACGATGCGCCCGTCGAGCACGATCACCGCGCCGAACGGGCCGCCGACTCCGCTGGCCGCGCCGGCGCGGGCGAGGGCGATGGCTTCGCGGAGGAAGGCGAGGTCGGCGCCGGCCGGCGTTTCCATGCGTTGGAGAGGCTAGGCGTTCCGGCAGTCTTGGCGAACCGCGGACGCACTCTGCCGCGCCGCCAACCAAATAGGTTCACGGTCGTGAACTTATTTGGTTGGAGCGGGGGAGGAGGGGCTGGTGGGCGCGGATGAGAGATGCTGCAGGGCGAGCAACGCGGCTTCGATTTGCGGGTCGGGCGTGGCGCCGGGTGCGGGGGCGATGGTGAGATCCGGGGTGACGCCGCGGCCTTCGAGGCGGTGTCCGTCGGGGCCGATGAAGTCGTAGACGCTGAGCTGGAGCTCCCCGCCGCCGGGGAGCGGCCAGCGCACGCAGATCAGGACGTTACCGGGAGTGGCGGTGCCCACGACGCTACCGCGTTGCTGGTGCTGGATGACGGCGGCCAGGATCTCGGCGGCGCTGGCGGAACCGTCGGAGACGAGCACGGCGAGCGGGCCGGAATAGTGGGCGGCGCGGGAGTGGCGCGGCGAACGGCGCGGTGCCGCCTCGGAGTCGCTACGGGAGCGGGTGCGGCCGATGTCGACCTGGGAGGGGAAGATCTCCGCGAGGATGGCGGCGAGCGCACGGGCTTCGCCGCCGGTGTTGGTGCGCAGATCGAGGATAAGACCGCCGGCCGGCGGCTGTCGCTTGAGTTCGCCGCGCAGCCAGCGGGCGGCGGGCAGATCGAAGGTGTCGAACGCGAGCAGGAGGACATCGCCGGGGAGACGGCTGGCGTCACGAACCGGCGGGTACGAAAGGCGGCGGGCGCGGATCTCGAGGCGGACCGGTTGGCCGGCGGTGTCGAAAAAGTCGCAGCGGACGAGCTGGTTCTCGGCGAGTTTGCCGAGGCCGAGGACGTCGCCGGGCGGGCGGCCGTCGGCCGTGAGGAGCGTCCAGCCCGGCCGGACACCGGCGAGCGCGGCGGGGCTCGCAGGGAAGACGGCGAGGATCCGGCGCGCGCCGGCGGGGTCGGCGGCCGGGCCGGTGCGGAAACCGAGCAGCACACCGCGGCGCTCGCGGAATTGTTCGACCTCGCGCGGCGAGAGGGCGTGGGTGTGTTGATCGTGGAGTTCGGCGAGCAGGGCGTTGAGGGCCGCGTAGAGCTCGGTGTCGGAGGTGGCGGCGAGTACGGCCGGGCGGTGGCGGGCACGGGCGGCGGCCCAGTCGGCGCCGTTCAGGGTTTTGTCATAGTAGCGGCGAGCGATCCAGTCGGCGGCCTGGTCGAAGACGCGGGCGTTGAAGGCGGGGCGAGCGGCGGTGGAGGGGGTGGATGACCCCGCGTAGTTCAGGACCGCAGCGGGTGGTGGAAGCACCGCGCACCCGGCGCACAGAAATGCGGCGAGCAGGGCGAGCGAAAGGAAGGGCAGACGGACCATCATCCAGAGCGTGGAGTGTCTGGATAGGCTCGGCGGGGGCAATGCCCCCTTTGCGGGAACAACGTGGTGAGCCGGCTTACTAAGTCTGCACTCAGAGAGGGCAGTGACCGCTGCCATTCACCGCCGGAAGACGACTGACAGCCGGCACCCACCAAACTATCATCCTATTGCAAACGTCATGAGCACGACCCATTCGACCATTCGTTTTCTGATCGTCGCCGCCGCACTCTTCGCGATCGGGCTTCCCGCTCACGCCAAGGATGCCGAGCAGTCTCGCACCACCGTCGCCTTCGAAAATCCCGAGAAGTTCACCGACATCAAGGATTCGGCTACCGGGACCGACAAGGGCCGCGAGTACTATCTGAAGCTGATCCGCAACCGCGTGGAGGAAGTGGCCGGACAGGTTCTGCCTGCCGGGCGGCACCTTGAGATGACCTTCACCGACATCGATCTGGCGGGTGACTACCTGCCCGCGATGGCCGCGGGCCACGACATCCGGGTGATGAAGGATATCTACACGCCCCGAATGAAGTTCACCTTCAAGATCGCGGATGCCTCGGGCGCGGTGGTGAAGGAGGGCACGGAGACCATCCACGACCTCAACTACCTGAGCACGATCGGGATCGTCGGCCGCAACGATCCTCTCTTCTACGACCTGTCGATGCTCAGCGACTGGCTGCGCCGGAACCTCAAGTAACCGCGCGAAGACGCTCCACGCCGAAAGGCACTGCACGAGCCGGCCCACTGGCCGGCTCTTTTGCGTTGTGGTAGCCGGGTGTGGCCGGCGGATGGGGGATGGCATCCGGAGGAGCCGCGGTCAGCCACTTGGGCTGTTCGGCGTGGTGCCACCGGCGCTGGGGCGAAACAGCCCGCGGGCGAGGCGGGTCTCGAACGTTTGGTCCTCCACGGTCTGCATGTAGGCCTTCAGCGCGGCGGTGCTGTCGAAACTCCGGAACGTACCACGGGCGTTGGCCATGAATGATTGGATACTGGCGTCGAACTCCGCCACGGTCCGGCTGCGCAGCTGGTGCTTGCAGGTGAGGCCGCCGCTGTCGAAATGCTGGCGGTGGTTGAGAAACTCGTGGTTGGTGCCGTCCGCAGCGACGAGCGCACCGGTGAGCGCGACGATGCGGCGGGTGGTGCCTGCCGCCGAGTTGAGGACGAACCCGATGAACAGGCCGCGCTGGTGATCGCGATGGAGCGCGAGGTAACTGAAGCCCTGGAGCATATTCGGATCCAGAATGCGGATGGCGCGGGCGAACGCGCCGTCGGTGTAGCCGAGGGCGCGGGCCGCGTCGACGACAGGCAGAAGGTCCTGACGGGCCTCGGGGCTAAGGTCCGCCTCGGCACAGGGCGCCTCGCACTCACGGGCGGGCAGCCAAACGCGGCCGGATTTGAAGGCTGCGGCCTTGAGCAGCAGCGCGAGGACGAACTGGAAGGGACCGCCGCTGAAGCGCCACGCCTCCCGGAGGGTGAGGCCGCGGAAACAGATATCGTATTCGCCAGACAACATGTGATTTCCCCTGTGGATTGGCGCTCCGCGACCGGAGGGCCGAGGCCACCGGGGATGCGAAGCGCGCGGGTGAAGCGGGCGATCTCGGCGACGGACGATACCGAGGGGGGCGCCGCCGGGCCAGTTCAGTCGTTCGGTCGCGGTTGGGCGAGGTAGGTCTCGCGGGTTGCGGGGGTGAGGAGAACGAGCGTCTGGCCGTCGTGGGAGAAGTGGGCGAAGAACGGCGGGGTGTCGTCGTCGCCGGTGGCGAGGCGGGGCAGGGTCTGCAGGCCGGGGTGGGGCAGATGGGTCTCGGG
>JAEXPL010000041.1 GCA_023446865.1 Verrucomicrobiota bacterium
AAGGCGCCAGCGCGGGGCGAGAACCGGCGCGGAATCCGAGCCGCCCCGGGCGGGCGGTCCGGGCGAGAGAGCGTGGCGGTAGCGCTTTTCGTTCGAGCGACGTGTGCCCGGCGGAGGAAACGGCACGACCACGCCCCGCCTCGGCCGGACCGGGCGGTCGAGTGCGAGTGCGCCACGCCCGGGCACAAAAGAGGCCGGTCTCCACGGAGACCGGCCTTCTTGTCGGAAGAGGTTGGTGACTCAGGTCGCTCAGGCGCGGCCCATGTAGGCGCCGTTCTCGGTGCTGACCTTGATCGTCTCGCCTTCCTTGATGAAGAGCGGGACCTGCACGATGAGGCCGGTCTCGAGCTTGGCCGGCTTCTGGACGTTGGAGGCGGTGTCGCCCTTCACGCCCTCGGCGGACTCGACGATCTTCAGCGTGACCGAGCTCGGGAGCGAGACGGTGACCGGGCTGTCGTCGACGAAGAGCACTTCGACCTTGCCGCCGGGGATGATGTAGTTTTTGGCGTCGCCGATGAGGACCTCGTTGAGCTCGTACTGCTCGAACGTGGTCGGATTCATGAAGCAGTAGGTGTCGCGCTCGACGTAGCTGAGCTCGAGCGTCTGGCGGTCGGTGGTGAGCACCTCGACGGTCTCGGTCGAGTTGAACCGCTGGTCGCCGGAGCGGCCGGTGCGCAGGTTGCGCAGCTTGGCCTGCACGAAGGCGCGCAGATTTCCGGGCGTACGGTGCATGACCTCCATCACGAGGCACTGCTCATTGTTGAAGTTGATAACTTGGCCCTTGCGGAGGTCGTTCGCTTGCATGACTGAAACAGGTCGGAGTTGATAAAAGGTTGCCGAGTAAGGGGGGCCCGGAACCGCTGTCAACCCGCCAGTCGCACAACTTGACCGGCGGGAGTGTCGGGACCGGGCAGAACCCCCGGGGCTGTCAAAACTCTTGCCAGCCCGACCCGCCGTCGGAGACTCGGACGCTTTCTTGATGAAACAACGCACTCTGCTGCGTGAGGTCTCCACCAAAGGAGCCGGCCTCCACACCGGCGACATGGTCCGCCTCACCCTCAAGCCCGCGCCGGTCACCCACGGCATCGTCTTCAAGCGCGTCGATCTCCACGGCCAGCCCGAGATCCGCCCGCAGGTCGACGCCATCGTCGACCTCGTCCGCAGCACGACCATCGCCAACGGTCACGCCAAGGTGCACACCGTCGAACACGTCCTCAGCGCGCTGCACGGCTGCGGTGTCGACAATGTTCTCATCGAGATGGACGGCCAGGAACCCCCGATCCTCGACGGCTCGGCCCGCCCCTTCGTGAACCTCATCCTCGAGGGCGAACCGGTGGAGCAGGACGCCGAGCGCGAGTACTTCGTGCTCGACCAGCCGGTGTCCGTGTCGCGCGGCAGCAGCTCGATCATCGCGCTGCCCTGCGCCCAGCTGAAGATCACCTGCACCTCCGCCGACGACCGCGGCATCCACACCCAGCACCTTTCGCTCACGATCGACCCCGACATCTTTACCGCGCAGGTCGCCGCGGCGCGCACGTTCACGATCTACGAGGACATCGAGGAGCTGCTCAAGATGGGCAAGATCCGCGGCGGCAGCCTCGACTGCGCCGTCGTCATCCGCGGCGACAAGGTGATCTCGAAGGAGCCCCTGCGCTTCAAGGACGAGTTCGTCCGCCACAAGATTCTGGACATCATCGGCGACGTGATGCTGCTCGGCCGCCCGCTCAAGGCCCACATCATCGCCATCCGCCCCGGCCACGCCATCAACTCCGAGCTCACGAAGGTCCTCTTCGACCGCCTCCAGGAGCAGAAGAAGGGCAAACCAAAGGCCGAGAAGCCCGCCAACAAGGTCATCCTTGAGACCGAGACCTCCCTCGATATCCGCCGCATCCTCGACATGGTGCCCCACCGGTACCCCTTCGTGATGATCGATCGGATCGTGGAGATGGCCAAGCCCGACGAACTGGTCGCGCTCAAGAACGTTTCCGTCAACGAGCCCTATTTCCAGGGGCACTATCCGGGCAACCCGGTGATGCCCGGCGTGCTCCAGATCGAGGCCATGGCCCAGTCGGCCGGCATCCTGCTGCTGCGCCGCGTGTCCGCCGAGGGCAAGACCGCGCTCTTCATGAGCTGCGACAAGGTGAAGTTCCGCAAGGCGGTGCGCCCCGGCGACCAGCTGCTGATCGCCGTCAAGATGACCAAGAACCGCGGCAACAAGATCTGCACCGCCGAGGCCACCTGCACCGTCGACGGCCAGCCCGTGTCCTCCGCCGAGCTGATGTTTGCGCTGGTGGACAACAGCGAGATCGACTGAGCTCCGCCGACCGTCCCCGCCAAGCGTCCCGCGTCCCCACACCGCCGATGCCCACGCAGATTCATCCCTCCGCCATCGTCGATCCCGCCGCGAAGATCGGCGCCGATGTCGTCATCGGCGCGTATGCCTTCGTCGGCGCGGGCGTCACACTCGGCGACGGCACCGTGCTCCACCACCACGCCACTGTGGAGGGCAACACGGTGCTCGGCCGCGCCAACGAGGTCTTCCCCCACGCCTGCGTGGGCCTGAAGACCCAGGACCTCAAATACAAGGGCGGCAATCCCGGCACGCGCATCGGCGACCGAAACGTCTTCCGCGAGTTCTGCACCGTGCATGCCGCCACCTACGACGGCGACTTCACGGTCATCGGCTCGGACAACACCTTCCTCGCCTACACCCACATCGCCCACGACTGCCAGGTGGGCGACGATGTGGTGATGAGCAACAACGCCACCTTGGCCGGCCATGTGACCATGGGCAGCCACGTGGTGATGGGCGGGCTCTCCGCCGTGCACCAGTTCAGCCGGATCGGCGACCGCGCGATGATCGGCGGGATGAGCCGGGTGTCGCAGGACGTGCCGCCGTTCATGATCATCGAGGGCAACCCGGCGGTGGTGCGCGCCTTCAACAAGGTGGGCCTGGAGCGCGCCGGTTTCACCCCCGAGCAGATGGACCATGTGAAGACGATCCATCGCATCTTCTTCCGCGAGGGGCTCAATCGCACGCAGGCGCTGGAGAAGATCCTCGCCACCGAGATCGCCGGGGCGAGCGAGGTCGCCGCCTTCATCGCCTTCGCCGAAAAGAGCGAGCGCGGGCTGACTCCCGGCGCGAAGTAGGCGCCAGGAGCGGCTCAGAACAGGCGGCGCGTGAAACGCGCCGCTATG
>JAEXPL010000087.1 GCA_023446865.1 Verrucomicrobiota bacterium
TTTGGGTGAACTCCGCCGCCGAACCCGGCAACCTCCGCGCCGTGGACCTCGCACCCTATCGCGCCTTCCTGCACGAACTCGCCCTCGCCAGCGGCGACTTCATCCGCCCGCTCTTCGGCAGCCACGACGTGGCCATCGAACTCAAGGCCGACCAGCCCCCCGTGACCGCCGCCGCCCGCGGCGCCGCGGAACTCATGCGCGCGATGATCGCGAAGCGGTTCCCCGCGCACGGCGTGCTCGGCGAGGAGTTCGGCAACGACCGGATCGACGCCGAGTTCGTCTGGGTGCTCGACCCGATCGACGGCACCAAGAGCTTCGCCACCGCCTGCCCGCTCTTCGGCACGCTCATCGCCCTCCTGCACCACGGCCAACCAGTGCTCGGCTGCATCCACCAACCCATTCTCAACCAGCTCGTCGTCGGCGACGGCACCGCGACCACGCTCAACGGCAAGCCCGTCCGCCTGCGCGAGCCCGCCGGGCTCGGCTCGGCCACACTCCTTGTCTCCGACTCGCTCTCCGTGTCGAAGCACCAGAGCGCCGCCGGTTGGAATGATCTCTGCGGTCGCGTGCGCATGCTCCGCACCTGGGGCGACTGCTACGGCTACCTGCTCCTCGCCACCGGCTGGGCCGACATCATGGGCGACCCGATCATGAGCCCCTGGGACATCGCCGCGCTCGTGCCCGTGATCCGCGGCGCCGGCGGTGTGATCACCGACTGGCAAGGCCGCGATCCGATGGGCGCGAAGTCCACCCTCGCCGCGCATCCGAAACTCCATGCCGAAGTGCTGCGGGTGCTGAACCCGTAATCGGCCCGGCTAAGCCGCCCCAGCGAGGTCCAACTCCCGGGAACGCCGAGGCCCTCGGCGCGCTCGACTCCATCGCCGGCGAGATCGACCCGCATCACCGTTTCGGCGTTTGCTACGGCCGCGAGTTCTTCGTGCTGCGACGCTCCTGAACAGCCGGGCACCTGCGCCCGCCTGCAACCTCACCCGCGATCGGCCACGGGCGGTACCCGCCCCCATTTGACCGCCGCTCTCTCCCGCCTAGCGTGCGACGTCTCGGCGGGGCGCCGGGGCGATCGCTTCCCACGGGCGATGTGGTGGATGAACTGCAGAGAACCAAAGGGAGCATCATGGACTACATGAAAAACCGTCTGGGCGCCTGGCAGGTGGGCGGCGACGAGAACAGCGGCCGCGTGGAATTCAAACTCTTCCTCCCCGCCGGCTCCGACCCCGAGATCGCCTCGATCCGCGTCGCGGGCGATTTCCAGAAGCACATCTCCGCCTTCGCGAACTGGGACTTCGCCAACGGCTTTGCGCTCACGCCAGCCGCCTTCGGTACCGAGGGCACGATCTGGAGCTGCTGCCCGAGCATCGCTCTGCCGGCGGACTTTTACCAATACAAGTACCAGGTCGCGTTCACCGACGGCTCGACCCGCATCGTGAGCGACCCCTGCACCCGCTACGGCGGCATCGACCACCAGAACGCCGCGTTCGTCATCGGCGGCTCCCGCCCTGCCGAGAACCTCGTCCCGCCCGTAGCCGGTGGTCGCAAGCCGCTCGCCGACCTCATCGTCTACGAGATGATGGTCGACGACTTCACCGCCGAGTACCGCCGCGACCGCGCCCCGCTCGACGCCGCGGCCGACGCCGTGCCCTACCTGAAGGCCCTCGGCTTCAACGCCGTGCTGCTCATGCCCGTGAGCGCGTGGCTCGACCGCAACTTCGACTGGGGCTACGCGCCCTACCACTACTTCGCGATCGAGTACCGCTACGCCAACGACCTCGAGCATCCCTCCGAGAAGATCGCCTGGCTCAAGCGATTCGTCACCGCCTGCCACACCGCCGGCATCCACGTGATCCTCGACGGCGTCTTCAACCACGCCAGCCCCGCCTTCCCGTACCGCGATCTCTACCTGGATCCGTCGCGCTGCCCGTACGCGGGCGACTTCGGCGGCACCTTCACCGGCCTGCAGGACCTCAACTTCCACAACAACTGCACCCAGGAGTTCGTGCGCGACGTCTGCCTCTACTGGCTCGAGAACTTCGGCATCGATGGCATCCGGTTCGACAACACGGTGAACTTCTACGACGCCACCAAGAACGAGGGACTGCCGAAGCTGCTGCAGGACATCCGCGCCTGGGCCGCGGCCAACGGCCAGCCCAACCTCTCGCTCACCCTCGAGCACATCAACATGTCCGCCGCCGACGTGACGAACAAGACCGCCGCCACCAGCTACTGGGACGACAGCCTCTACGGCAGCGGCTTCGGCTACCTCTGGGACGGGCACGTTTCGCCGCGCCTCCTCGCCGGGCTCAACAACCGTCGCTACCTCACCGACCCGGCGCGCGTGCCGACCCTCTACCTCAGCAACCACGACCACTCGCACGCCGCCTGGCGTGCCGGCGCCCGCGACGGCGTGGGCATGCTCCAGTGGTACAAGCTCCAGCCACTCCTCCTCGCGCTCTACACCGCGCCCGCCACCCCGCTCATCCCCAACGGCCAGGAGTTCGCCGAGGCCTACTGGATCCCCGAGGACGACCAGAACACCGGCCGCCGCGTGCTCGCCCGGCCGTTGCACTGGAAGGCCACCAAATACTGGATTCAGCGCTTCGCCGAGAACGCCGCCGCCCCGCTCGACGGCGACTCCTTCGCCAAGCCGCTGCTCGCGCTCCACGCCAAGCTCGGCGCCATCCGCCAGGCCCATCCCGCGCTCCGCTCGCCCAACTTCCATCCGCCCGCCTGGGAGGACTGGATGACCCGGCGCGACGACCAAGGCTACGGCCTCGACACCGACCAGCAGGTCGCCGTCTTCCACCGCTGGGGCGACAACGCCACCGGCACACTCGAGCGCTTCATCGTGGTCATCAACTTCTCCGCGCAGAACCAGACGCTCGACATCCCGTTCTCCTGCGACGGCCCGTGGCAGGACCTGCTCAACGCCACCACCGTCAACCCCTCCGGCTGCTGGCTCCGCGGCGAAACCGTCCCCTCCTACTGGGGCCGCATCTACTGCCGCACGGGGGCGTAGATTCCGCACTGCTGCGAAGATGAACCGCCCCAGCGAGCGCTCCCGGCGGCGGCCGCTCCCGATTCAAGCGCGGCTCTTCTTCGCCGGCTTCCAGTCGGCGGTGATGACAGAGGAGAAGCCGCCGCGGGCCTTCCAGTCGGCGACAATGGTGAGACTGCGCGGTTTCAGACACGCGCCGAGGTCGTCGCAGATCTTGTTCGTCGCGGCCTCGAAGAAGATGCCCTCGTTGCGGAAGGAGTGGAAATACAGCTTCAGCGACTTCAGCTCCACGCACACCTTGTCCGGCACGTAGCGCACCGTGATGTTGGCGAAGTCGGGGTGCCCGGTGATCGGACACACCGAGGTGAACTCATGGTGGGTATGCTCGATGAGGAAATCGCGCTGCGGGGCGGGATTCGGGAAGACTTCGAGGATCTTGGTGTCGGGCATGGGAGGAAAGAGAGACCGGAAACCGGAAGCCGGAAAGCGGAAAGACGATCCTCGCATCTCGCCGCGGCTGCGGCAGGGTCGCCGCTCGGCGGCGGCCCGCTTGGGCACCGGCGCACGCCAGTTGCCATTCCTTGCTCCGGCCACCGCCCGATCTTGTCGAAATCCCGGGCGCGAAGTCCCGCCCCACCGCAAGCGCGCCAGTCTCCGCGTTCTCCGTTCCGAGCTCTCCGGTCTCCGCTCTCCAGCTTCCGGTCTTCCTACGTCGCCGTCTCGGTGAAGCGCTGCTCGCGGATGACGGTGATCTTGATCGTGCTGGGATACTGGAGTTCGTCCTCGATGCGCTGGCGGATCCTCGAGGCGATCTCGCGCGCCTCGCTGTCGCCCACGGCATTGGGCGCCACGACCACGCGCACCTCGCGACCAGCCTGGATCGCGTACGCTTGCTGGACCCCCTGGATGTCGAGCGCGATGCGCTCGAGGCGTTGGAGGCGCTCGATATACGCGGCCATCGCCTCGGCCCGGGCGCCGGGCCGCACCGCCGCCAAGGTGTCGGCGAGGACGACGATGCCCGCGTAGAGCGTCTCCGGCTTCACCTCCTCATGGTGCGCGGCGATGGCGTTGACGATCACCGGCGCCTCGCCGAACCGGCGGGCGAACTCCGCGCCGATGTGCGCGTGGCTGCCCTCCAGCTCGGCTTCGATGGCCTTGCCTAGGTCGTGGAGCAGGCCGGCGCGCTTCGCCACCTGCGGGTCGAGCCCGAGTTCGGAGGCGATGAGCGAGGCGAACTGCGCGACCTCGATCGAATGATCGAGCACGTTCTGCGCGAAGGAGTGGCGGAATTGCAGACGGCCGAGCACCTGGAGAATCTCCGGGTGGATGCCGGAGAGCTTGAGCTTCTGCACGGCGGCCTCGGCCGCGGCGAGCACGTGGGTGTTGATCTCGTTCTGCGCGCGGTGGACCTGGTCCTCGATGCTGGCCGGATGGATGCGCCCGTCGGCCACGAGCGCCTGCAGCGCGATCTTCGCCACTTCGCGACGCACGGGATCGAACGACGACACCAGCACCATGTTCGGCGATTCGTCGATGAGCAGCGTGACGCCGGTGGCGGCCTCGAAGGCTTTGATGTTGCGCCCCTCGCGCCCGATGATGCGGCCCTGCATCTCGTCGTTGGGCAGTTGCACGATCGTGGCGGTCACGTCGTGCGCGGGCTGGCTGGCCATGCGCTGCATGACGGCGAGCAGCACGCGTTTCGCCTCCGACTTCAGGTCCGCCTCGGAGCGGTCCATGATCTCCTTGCGGTACTGGCGCAGGTCGTCCTGGCACTCGATGAGGATCTCGTCGCGGAGCGCTTTCTTGATCTCGGCGGCGTCGAGGTGGGAGATTTCCTCCAACCGCTGGCGCAGACTCTTGGCCTGCGCACGCACGGCGTCGCGGCCCTGTTTGATCGCGGCGGCCTCGCGGGCGAGCCGTTCCTGCCGGGCCTCGAGTTGGAAATCGAGCAGGGCAAGCGACTCCTCGTGGTTGCGGATCTCGCGCAGCTTCACGTCGACCTCGATCTCCCGGCGATCCTGGTCGCGTTGGAATTCGGCCCGGCGTGCGGAGAGCTCCTCCTCGGTCTTGGCGCGAATCTCGGAGCCCGCCACCTGGGCTTCGCGCTTGGCGAGCTCCACGATGTTGGCCGCCCGGTCGCAAGCGACCCGCCGCGTCTGTCGCGACAAGTACCATGACACGGCAAACCCCGCGCCGACGCCGGTCAGCGTCGCGAAAGCCGCAGTCCAGACAGGTGATTCGCCGAGGAGGCTCAAGAGAGTTCCGTCGATTGGAAGAGTCGGAAAGGACGCGGAAAGTAGGGTCGCACCGGCAAAGCGCAATCTTTCTCCCAAGGGGGAAGCCCGCCCGCATCGGGAGCATGGGCACAGGGCCGGCGGCGGCACCGGTTCCGTCGCGGACCCGGCACAAAATCCGTCATCGGAAGCAACGCGGCATTGCAGCACGGCGGCAGTTGGGATCGAATCCCTGCCCTCCGGTGAAAGAAGCGCTACGTCCAACTCTGTGGTCGTTCCTGAAGGTCGCCACCCGCCAAAACTGGGATTGGGTGGGGCCGGTGGCGCTGCTTGCACTCTCGGCCATCGGGGTGTGCTTCATCTACAGCGCGCAACTGGCCACCGGCCTGCACCAATGGAAGGTACAGATCGGTTGGATGACCGCCGGCGCGATCCTCTACACCGCCGTCTCGTTGATCGACTACGAGTTCTGGTTGAAATACGCCCATTGGGTCTACGTCGTGGCGATGCTGTTTCTGATCGCCGTGCTCGTACCCGGCATCGGCAGCGAACGCTACGGCGCCCAACGCTGGATCGACTTCGGCCCCGTTTCGTTTCAGCCCTCGGAACTGGCCAAGCTCGCGACCCTCCTGATCTGCGCGAGCATCTTGGCGCGCAACAAGATCGGCTCAGTCGCCCCCTCCTTCCTCGTCCTCGGGAAATTGGCCCTTGCTGTGGCTCTCCCGATGATCTTGATTTTGCTTCAGCCGAACCTCGGGACGGCTCTCGTGATTCCCCCCATGGTCGTTTCATTGCTGTATGTCGCGCAACTGCCGCGGCGTTTCTTCATCGCTGCCATCGTGCTCTTCGCACTGCTGGCGACGGTGGTGACCGTCGACATGGTGCGCTACTACAACTTCATGACGGAGAACAACCTCTCCTTCATCCGCGACCGCGGGCGCTACGAGCCGCATTCCTGGCTGCCTCTGCTTCACGATTACCAGCGCAATCGTATCCTCGCCACCGTCGACCCCGAACGCATCGATCCGAAGAACATCGGTTGGAATCTCCGCCAATCGCTCATCTCGGTCGGCTCCGGCGGTCTGACGGGTAAAGGCTGGACGGAAGGCACTCAGGCCCAATTGGGTTATCTGCCCCCGACAGTGGCCCACAATGACTTCATTTTCTCCGTGCTGGCGGAGGAGAAAGGCTTTCTGGGAAGCCTGACGGTGATTCTTCTTTTCGGCGTCGTGCTCATGAACGGCGTGCGTATCGCGGGCCAAGCTCGCGACCGCTTTGGCACCTACCTCGCTCTCGGGGTCTCGGTGATCATCGCGATGCACGTCTTCGTTAACATTGGCATGACGATCGGATTGATGCCCATCACCGGCCTGCCGCTTCCCTTCCTCAGCTACGGTGGTTCCTTTGTGCTCAGCTGTTGTCTGCTGCAAGGCTTGGTGCAGAGCGTCTATCGGTTCCGGAAGAACTTCTAGCTCCCCACACTTCCGGACCCGCACGCCCGCACCGGCCAGTCGCACAGCGCCTGCCGCCCCCGGGAATTGCCGTCCAACGACAGGACACCGCACCCAATGAGCGAACAATCCAACGTTCAACCCGCCGACGTTAACAAAATCCACGACGAAGAGCTCGCCCAGCCGCCCAACGATCAGAACACCCCGCCCGTCGATCCCTCCGCCCTCAAGCAGGAGGCCGCCGAACGCGCCAAGCAGCGCCCGCTGATCCAGAAGATCCTTTCCCTCTTCCAGAAGAAGGAGAAAGGCGCCTTCCGCGAACTCATCATCAACTCCGAGCCCCTCGAGAAGCGCGTCGCGCTCCTCGTCGACGGCATCCTCGACAAGTTCGAGATCGAGCGCGAATCCGACGACCGCATGGTCGGCGGCATCTTCAAGGGCCGCGTCAAGAACCTCGACCCGGGCCTCAAGGCTGCGTTCGTCGACATCGGTTTCACCAAGAACGCCTTTCTCCACTACTGGGACATCCTCCCGGCCGCCGCCGATTCCTCGGTCGAGGTGGTGCGCGTCAACCGTTCCTCGAAACAGTCGGATAAGGCCAAGGTCACCCTCAAGGACATCCCCGGCCTCTACCCGCCCGGCACCGAGATCGTCGTGCAGGTCACCAAGGGCCCCATCGGTACCAAGGGCCCGCGCACCACGACCAACCTTTCCCTGCCCGGCCGCTTCCTCGTGCTGAAGCCCTCCACCGCTCAATGCGGCATCTCGCGCAAGATCGAGGATCCGAAGGAGCGCCAGCGCCTCAAGAAGATGCTCCAGGAACTCACCATTCCCGAGGGCATGGGCGTCATCGTCCGCACCGCCGGCGAAGGCAAGAAG
>JAEXPL010000119.1 GCA_023446865.1 Verrucomicrobiota bacterium
ACCGCTCACCGTCCACCGCCCTGCCGGCTTGCGCTTGAGTGAGGAGCGGTCCCGAATGGGCGGCGTGATCTCTCTCCTCTTCATCGGCGATATCGTGGGGCGGCCCGGGCGCGACATCGTGACCAAGCAGATCGCGGCGCTGCGCGCCCAGTGGTCGTTGGACTTCGTCATCGCCAACGCCGAGAACTCCGCCGCCGGCGCCGGCATCACCGGCCTGATCGCCCGCGACCTGCTCTCGAGCGGCGTCGACGTGATCACGCTCGGCGACCACGTGTGGGACCAGAAGGGCTTCGAGACCGAGATCAAGACCCTCGACCACGTGTGCCGGCCGGCGAACCTGCCGCCGATGTGCCCGGGCGCCGAACGCGTGGTGGTCGAGAAGAACGGCTTCCGCCTCGGCGTGTTCACCGTCCTCGGACGCAACTTCATCGGTTTGAAGGGCGACTGCCCGTTCGCGGCGGCAGACCGGTTGCTCAAGGCCTCGGAAGCCGACTGCGACGCGGTGTTCGTCGAAGTCCACATGGAGGCGACCTCCGAAAAGATCGCGATGGGCTGGTATCTCGACGGCCGCGCGCTCGCAGTCGTCGGCACCCACACCCATGTGCCCACCGCCGACGCCACCGTGCTGCCAAAGGGCACCGCCTACCTCACCGACGCCGGCATGACCGGCCCGTACGAATCGGTGCTCGGACGCGACATCCAGGCGGTGGTCACCCGTTTCCTCGACGGCATGCCGCGCCGCTTCGAGGTGGCCACGGGCGACGTGCGCCTTTCCGGCGTCGTCGTGCGCTACGATCCGGCCGCGAAGCGCGCGGTTTCGTGCGAGCTGGTGACCGTACGCGGCTGAGCCGGAGCCATCCCGCGCAGCAGAAAGGCGCCGTCCCTCGCGGGAGCGGCGCCGGGGAAAGAAACGCGGCGGTGTCGCCGCCGGTCGGTTACTCGCTGACGATCTTGACCGACTTCACGCCCTGGCGGGTGTTGGGCGTGCTGCGCTCCGGGCCGGAGGTCGCGCAGGTGGCGATCTTCTCCAGCACCTCGTCGCCGGCGACGAGCTGACCGAAGGCGGTGTACTGGCGGTCGAGGAAGCTGGCGTTGCCGTGGCAGATGAAGAACTGGCAGCCGGCCGAATCCGGATGTTGGGAACGGGCCATCGAGATGACGCCGCGCACGTGCGACTTGGCGTTGAACTCGGCCTTCACCTTGTAGCCCGGGTCGCCGGTGCCGGGAATGCCCTTGGCGCCGGCCTTGGTGTTCGGGCAGCCGCCCTGGATCATGAAGCCCTTGATCACGCGGTGGAAGGCGGTGCCGTCGTAGAAGCCCTCGCTCGCGAGCTTCTTGAAGTTCTCGACGGTCTTCGGCGCGACCTCGGGCCAGAACTCGATCTTGATGTCGCCGTGGTCGGTGCTGATCACGGCAAATTCCTTGGTGTTGGTGGACGACATGGTGCGCGAGGCAAACGCCCGCGG
Organism: Verrucomicrobiota bacterium; assembly: GCA_023446865.1. Lineage (GTDB taxonomy): Bacteria > Verrucomicrobiota > Verrucomicrobiia > Opitutales > Opitutaceae > CAJCBL01. The sequence goes on from JAEXPL010000119.1 coordinate 1,467, forward strand.
TTTCCCCGCGCAAGGCCGAATCGGCGCTCCGTGCCGGCGGCACCGCCGTCGCAATCACCGCCGTCGTTGGCGCGACTCCTGCATTTTCCGCATTGTGCGCACCTCTCAGGAATTTCTCCCTATTTTTGGGGAATTGCATCGACGCGCGGTGAGCACACCTCCATTCACTTGCTCACAACTTACTCACAGCCGATGAGTACCCCCTCAGGGACCCTCCAACCCAAACCGCGGCTCAGAGTTTCCACGAAGGCCAAGACCTTCGTCCTCGACACCAACGTGCTCCTGCACGACCCCCAGTCGATCTTCAAGTTCGACGACAACAACCTCGTCATTCCTGTCGAGGTGCTCGAGGAACTCGACGCCATCAAGTCGGAGCAGTCCACGGAGCGCGGCCGCAACGCCCGCACCGTGCACCGCATCCTCTCCCAGCTTCTCCCGGACAGCCGGGCCATGCACGAAGGCGTCGACCTCCCCACCGGCGGCACGCTCTCCGTCATCATCAACCGCTACCTGCTCGACGGCGAGACCTCGCCCACGATCCAGCGGTTCCGGTCGGTCCTCCCCGACCTCCTGAAGAAGGACAACCGCATCATCGCGTGCGCCCTCTTCGTGAAGGACACCTTCCCGCCGCCGACCATCCTCGTCACCAAGGACGTCAATGTCGCCCTCAAGGCCCGCGCCGTCGGCCTGGAGGCGCAGGACTACCTCAACGACAAGGTGCCGGTCGACGACGAGGACCTCGGCTACCACACCATTCCGCTCTCGATCTACGAGATGCAGCGCTTCGCCTCCGAGGGGCAGATCGAGTTCGAGGGCGACGGGGTGAAGGATCTCCTCCTCAACGACTACGTCCTCCTCAAGACCCCCGAGGGCAAGACCATGCCCGGCCGCCACGCCGGCGCCGGCGTCGTGCGCCGTCTCCGGATTCCGGATCACGTGCAGGCCCCCGGCGGCATCCCGATCCGCCCGAAGAACCTCGAGCAGCAGTTCTTCATGGCCGCGCTGCGCGACGACTCGATCTCGCTCGTCACCTGCTACGGCAAGGCCGGCACCGGCAAGACGCTCCTCTCCACCGCCTGCGCGCTTCACCAGATCCGCGAGGAGAGCAACCGCTACGACGGCGTCTCCATCTCCCGCCCGGTCATCGCGCTCGGCAAGGAGATCGGTTTCCTCCCCGGCGCGCTCGAGGAGAAGATGAAGCCCTGGCTGCAACCCTACTACGACGCACTCGAGGTGCTCATTCCCTCGAAGCCGCCGAAGGACCCGCAGTTCGCCGCCAAGAAGGTCGCCAAGAAGAAGCACAAGGACTCGATGGCCTTCGCCGCTCCCGGCGTCACGCCGATCGCCAACGGCGGCGCCAGCCCGCTGCCACCGATGAAACCCTACGAACGGCTCATCCGCTCGGGCGTGGTCGAGATCGAGGCGCTCTGCTTCATCCGCGGCCGCTCGATCGCCCGCCGCTTCTTCATCCTCGACGAGGCGCAGCAGCTCACGCCGCACGAGGTGAAGACGATCATCACCCGCATCTCCGAGGGCTCGAAGATCGTGCTCATCGGCGACCCGGCGCAGATCGACAACCCCTACGTCGACTCCCGCTCCAACGGCCTCGTCTACTGCCGCAACAAGATGCGCGGCCACGCCCTCGCCGCCCACGTGAAGCTCTCGAAGGGCGAGCGCTCCAAGCTCGCCGAGCTCGCCGCCGACCTGCTCTGACCCGTCGGCGCCCGCCGACTCACCTTCCCAGGCCGGGCCTCACCGCCCGGCATGTTTTGTTTGCGCGCGCCGAGCGGGCGCCACCCGCGCGGCGCCTCCTCGCATGCCGTGGGGGTAGATCCGTCTCCTCGCTCACGTCGGCCCAGTCCGACTTGGCCGGTTCGGAGTGGGGATCCATGCCGCACCACCGGGCCTCGCCGAGGTTCGTGCAGCGGTGTCATCAGCCGTCGATGAGCGCCGCGCTCGCACCGACCGGCGCAAATCCTCCCCAGCCCCCGCAACCCGATGCTTGTCGCCGGCGCGTCCACCGTCTGGACTCGCGCCATGCTCCGCTCCATCCCGCCCGGCCGCTACCTCCTCATCCTCGGCGCGCTGCTCGCCGCCGTGATTGTCCGCTCCGGCATCGGCGCACACTACCCGAGCGACTGGCTAATGGAGAACGGCCTCGTGCTCCTCGCCCTTGGCGCGCTCGCGGCGCTGTACTGGCGTTTCCCGCTCTCGCGCATCAGCTACACGCTGCTCTTCGTCTTCCTCTGCCTGCACGAGGTCGGCGCGCACTGGACCTACTCCGAGGTGCCCTACAACGACTGGACCCGCGCCCTCTTCGGCCGCTCGCTCAACGAGCTCTGCGGCTTCGAGCGCAACCACTTCGACCGGCTCGTGCACTTCTCCTACGGCCTCCTGCTCGCCTACCCGATCCGCGAGGTCTTCCTGCGCATCGCCGACGCCAAGGGCTTCTGGGGCTACTTCCTGCCGCTCGATGTCGTGATGTCCTCGTCGTTGATCTACGAATTCATCGAATGGGCCGCGGCCGTGGGCATCGGCGGCGAGCTCGGTCAGGCCTACCTCGGCACGCAGGGCGACATCTGGGATGCGCACAAGGACATGGCGCTCGCCACCTGCGGCGCACTGATCGCGATGACCATCGTCGCGGTCATCAACTGGCGCCTGCACCGCGACTTCGCCCGCGAGTTCGCCGCGAGCCTGCGTGTGAAACACGCCGCGCCCCTCGGCGAGGAGGCGATCGCCAAGGCGGTCGCGAAACGCTGAGGCACCGAGCGCCGCGGCGCACCGGCGCCGTGGTCATCGGGCGCCGTCGCGCTTGCCCGATGCCGCGGGATCCTTCGCGCCGGACGACTTGGTCGCGGCCTGCGGCGCCGCCAGCTGCACATCCGCATCACGCCCCAGGCACGCGCCCAGACGCGCCCGGATCAGCGCGTCGTCGTCCAGATCGGCAGCCGCCTGCGGCAGCACCAACGTTCCGCGTTCGGGGAGATAGAGACACAACCGGCTGTCGAAGCGGAACGCCGCCAGCGCCGACTCGCGCCGTTTCCCCTTCTCCATGTAGCTGAACCGCACCAGCCGCACCTCGCGGGTCTTCGCGAGCGCCTTCGCCGCCTTCAGCGCATCGCGGTAGGACGCGTTGACGGGGCCGCCATCCGCGCCGCGCAACCCGGGCTTCCTCGTGCTCCACGAGTCGTCGA
>JAEXPL010000175.1 GCA_023446865.1 Verrucomicrobiota bacterium
TCTCCGGAGAGGCGTTTCCACTCATCGATGATGATCTGGGCGCGAGCGTTGTTGCCGGTGAGGAGCTGATCCAACGTGGCCCGCTCGCCCTGCTTCTGCCAGGCGACGCCGGCGAAATCGGTCGGGTCATCGCAGGCGAAGTAGTCGAAGGGGGTGAGGAGTTGGAGATCGAGCGCGTGCCAGAGCCGCAGCTCGACTGCCGGCGAGCCGTCCAGCCGGTTTTGGAAGAAGGGAAGGATGGGAGTGCCATCTCCACGTTCTGGTGTCGCGGTGAGTCCGAGAAGCACCTGTGGTCGGACGGTCGTTAGCAGCTCCTGGAATGAATCCGCAGCAAGGTGGTGGCATTCATCCACGATCACCATGTCCCAGAAGTCCGGAGCAACCGAAGCCAGCAGGTTCCGCGACTTCAGACTTTGAATGGTGGCGAACAGGTGATCGTGGCTGGCTGGTTCGCTGCCGCCGACGCACAGGTCGCCGAAGGACTGGTCGCGCAGGACCATCCTGAAGGTGTGCAGACTCTGGCGGAGAATTTCCTCCCGATGGGCGACAAACAGGAGGCGAGGCTGGGAGTCCGGCCGATCCGACTGCTGGCAGCGGGCGCGGTAGTCGAACGCGGCAACCACGGTCTTGCCGGTGCCAGTGGCGGCGACGACGAGGTTGCGGGTTCTGTTGTGGGCGCGTTCGGCGGCGAGGGCGTCGAGCATCGCCTGCTGGTACTGTTTGGGCCGCAGCTCGAAGAACGTGAAGTCCGGCAGGCCCTCCGCGCCGGCTTCGCGCTTGAGTGCTTTCGCCAGCGCGAGTCGATGCTCTTGGTTCGACGCGTCATAGGGTTCGAACTCCTGATCGCACCAAAGCGTCTCAAAGTGGGCCTTTGCCTTCTCGAACAGGTCTCGTTGGCCGTGCTCGGTAAGCTTCACCGTCCATTCGAGACCACCAAGTAGGGCCGCGGCGGAGAAGTTGGCGCTCCCCACGTAGGCGGAACCGAAACCGGTCTGCCGATGGAACACCCAGGCCTTGGCGTGCAGGCGGGTTCGCCGGCCGTCGAGCGATATGCGTACCTCGCAACCCGGGAGGCGCGCCAGCATGTTGAGTGCTTCGATCTCGGTGGCCCCCGTGTAGGTTGTGGTGAGGACGCGGATTCGGACGGGCGCTCTCCCTGCACTGTGGCGGCGTGCGGCACCTTCAAGCAGGTCGTGCATCTTGCGCACGCCGGAGACCGTGATGAAACTGATCAAGAGGTCGATCTGGTCGCAGTCGCTGCTCTCGGTGCGCAGCTCGCTCAGAAGACTTGGGGTTCCCTTCGAGGCGGTGAAAAGCCAGGGGTGGGCCAAACCAGTGAGCAGGGACGCGGCGTTCTCTCCCTGCTGTTTGATCGCCTTGAGCGACTTTGCGGGCTGCTGAAGGAAGTCGACCGGAAGGGCGTGGTGCTTTCGTGCTTCGCGCAGGAGCGCATTCAGGATCTCCACCTGACGGCGGACTTTCTCATCGGCGGTGCCCTCGAGCTCATCCAGCAGGGAGGTCAACTGCTGTGCAACCTGCGAGGTGAGGTCTGCATGTGACGCTGTCGCCGGGATGTCCTCGATGACTGCATTGCAGTCTGCCGGCAGTGCGGAGAGTTGGCGGGCGAGCGAGTCGGTGATGACCGCATCAAACAGGCCGAAGGGCAGGTTCGCTGCAGAACTGTTCTCGGGGGGCACGAAGGCCTAGGCTGGTATTTGTACTACGGACTGCGAGTGCTTTCTAGCCGCCAACAGAATTGAGGACCCGCTGATGGCGCGGGTCCGGCCGGCGGGGAATGCGTCGACGGAGCTGCGGTTGGTGGCGTTGCTGCGCGCGGCGGGGATTTGCGGGTGGAGGCGCGGCATTCGCCTCAAGTGCCAGGTAACAGGTGACAAGTGGCAAGGTGCCAAAGACGGTGGCGGAAAGGATTCACCACGGAGTGCACAGAGAGCACGGAGTGCCGGCAAAGAGGCGCGGACTTCCTCCTCTGTGCTCTCGGTGCACTCTGTGGTTCAAATCTGCCGTCCGATAACAGTGCGGCCGGACTTCGTCTTCCGTACGGAGCGCGTCGCGGTGTTTGCCGACGGGTGTTTCTGGCACGGGTGTCCCGTCCACTACACGCGGCCGAAGTCGCGGCGGGCGTTCTGGGACGCGAAGATTGCGGCCAACAAAGCGCGCGACCGCCGGATCGACCGGGCGTTGCGCGCGGCGGGATTGCCGGAGCTGCGCCCCGGTTCGCCGCGTTCCTCGCGCTGCGCGCTGTGGTACGCGGCTGGGTGGGTGCTCCACGTCTGGGAGCATGCGCTCGCACCGCGGCAGCTCGGGCGAACTCTGGCGCGGGTGAGGCGGGCGGCCGGGTCGGCCTGCGGCCTCCCTCGCCGCGTTCCTCGCGTTGTGCGCTGCGGTACGCGGCTGGGACGGTGAACCGTAGACAGACGACGGACGGCAGAGGGCGGATGACGGATGGTGGACGGTTCGAACGACAGAGGTACGCGGGGGCGAAGGCGCAGTCTTTGTCGTGAAAATGCGGTGGCAAGGCGGGGGCGGCCCGTCTTCAATGCGGCCACCATGGGCAACGGGAACAGCGGCAACCCCCTCGATCTGACCAACCACGACCTCACGAGCATCGAGCAATACCGCCTGCGGCGGCAGACCTCGGTGCTGGTCATCCTCTTCACCGACATCAAGGGCTTCACCGAGATCGGGGAACGACGCGGTGAACGCCATGCCGTGGAACTGCTCCGCGGCCACGACGAGATCGTGGCCAAGGCGGTCGAGGAGGGCGGCGCCGGGCTCGTCGTGAAGCATATCGGCGACTCGGTCATGGCGGTGTTCGCGGAGCCGTCGACCGCCGTGGAGCGCGCATTGCGGATCCAGCGGGAAACCGCCGCGTTCAACGAGCGCCATCCCGACCTCGAGGATCTGGGGATCCGCATCGGCCTGCACATGGGCCAGGTGGCGGTGGAGAACCAGGCCCAGCTCGACCTCGTGGGCCGGCACGTGAACCGCGCCTCGCGGGTGGAGGCGCTGGCCGACGCCGGGCGGATCTACCTCACGTATCCGGTCTTTGACAGTGCGCGCGGCTGGTTGCGGTCGCAGACGGGCCACAGCCTGGATTGGAAGCTGCACGGCAGCTATCTGCTCAAGGGGCTCGACGAGCCGGTGGACATCTACGAGGTGGTCGACACGCGGCACCGCAAGCCCGCCGCGCCGAAGGAGGGGCGGCGCAAGTCGAACCTGCTGCCCGTGTGGCTGGCGGTGGGCGTGCTGGTGCTCGGCGCCGGCGTGCTTTTCGGCATCAACCGCTACCAGCGCACGGAGGTCTATTTCACGAACTGGAGCGGCGATCTCCCGCTCGTCGACCAGCGGCAGGTCCTCGCGCTGGCGGGCGACCGCACCCAGGAGTCGCGCGCGGCCATCACGCCGTTGCCGGTGGGCCGGCACCTGCTCCAGCAGAACATCAATGCCCGGTTGCGCAACTACATGGAGGTCGACATCCAGCGCGGGCTGAACGTCGTCGTGCCGGCGCTGACGGCGGTCTATCTCCCCGACCTCGAGCGCCGGCTGGATTTCGAGCCCGGCCGGCGGGAGCAGACCGAGGCGCACGAGACCTACGCGTTCCCGCTCTACGACCGGAACAACCGCCGGCTGGACACCACGGCCGAGCTCTGGGTCTCGATCAAGGGGCGGCCGGACAAGGGCGAACCCGGCATCATGGTTTTCGAGTGCGCGTGGAAAGTGGTCGAGAACGGTGTTGTGCTCGGCGCCGACACCTTCGAGCTGCGGAGCCCGATCGCCTCCGATGAGCGCCAGAAGCGGAAGATCGTGATCCACGAGGACGGACTCCGGTACTGGTATGTCCGCACGTACACGAATCGCCGCTCTGCGGAGCTCGAGGTGGGGGCGGAGTACCCGGAGTACAAGGACCGGTGAGCGGAGGGCGGTCGCGTAGAGGGCTGCGCCCCACGCGATGGATGGAGAGCGGATGCCGGAGGGCGTTCTGCCGTTCGGCAGAATCTACGGCGCGGTGCGCCTCCGAGTGGGCGGGGGCAGGCGGCGGCTGGTGCGTGTCCTTGGTTGCCTTCTGCCGGAAATTCGCGGCTTTCTTCCCCATGATCATCAAAACCGCGGAACTCGAGGCCAGCACGCCGACCATGAAGGGCGCGCCGGCGGGCGCGTTACCGGAGTTCGCCTTCATCGGCCGCTCCAACGTGGGCAAATCGTCGCTGGTCAACCTGCTCGCCCAGCGGCGCGAGCTCGCGCTGGTCTCGGCCACGCCGGGCAAGACCCGCCTCCTGAATTTCTTCCGCATCAACAACGACTGGCGGCTGGTCGACCTGCCGGGCTACGGCTTCGCCAAGGGCGCGCAGGGCGAGCGGGCCGACTTCAACGTCGCCGTGGCCGACTACCTCGAGCACGGCGCGAACGTGACGTGCGTGTTCGTGTTGATCGATTCCTCCATCCCGCCCCAGCGCCTCGACATCGAGTTCCTGCGCTGGCTCGACGGCTGCGACGTGGCGTCCGCCATCGTCTTCACCAAGGCCGACAAGATCGGGCGTGGGCGGCAGAAGCAGGTGGCCGAGCAGTTCGGCCGCGAGTTGGCGGCCGCGGGCGTGGCGATGCCCGAGCACTATTTCGTGTCGGCGACGAAGCGCGAGGGGCGCGAGGCGCTGCTCGGCTTCATCGAGGCGCAGCTGGGTTGAGCCACAGCACAGAGGGAGAGGATCTGGAAATCAGGAAAACAGGAACAGACAGTGGATGCCTCCTGTGTGTGTCCGATTCCTGAGTTCGTGAGTTCCAGATTCTCCGTTCGGGATTCCGGAGTGGAGGAACCACTGATGAGCTTCGCCAATGGGCGAAGCTTTGGGAGTGTCCTGCGGCTGATCGCCTCCGGGACGGTGGAAGTGGCGCCCGCTGATCGCGGGCGAATCGCCGCGCTTACGCCCATCGCTACGAGGAGGGGGCGTAGCCGTTGTTCGTGAGAACGACGACACGCCGAACGAGGCGCGCCTACACGCGGAACCAGCGGGCGGCGGCGGCGGTGGTCGCGGCGCCGAACGCGCAGAGCACGGCGACCGGTTTCAAGATCGTGCCGAAATCGGCGCCGAAGGTGATGAGCTGGTGCAGCGCGTCGAGTGCCCAGCCGGTCGGGATGCAGTGGCCGGCGGTGCGCATCCATTCGGGCATGAGCTCGGCCGGCACCCAGCAGCCTCCGAGGAGGGCCATGATCATGCTCGCGGCCACGCATATGCCCACGACGCGGTCCGGGCTGTCGAGCAGTGAGCCGACCAGCACGCCCAAGGCGGACGCCACCCAGGCGAAGACGAAGAGCACCAGCAGCACGCCGGGGAGGTTGGCGCCGAGGTTGAGCGGCACGCCGACATACCCGGCGAGATGTCCCACGAGCAGCAGGAACGCGATCTGCACCGCGCCGAGCAGCCACAGCCCGAGGATCTGCCCGGCGACGAGTTCGCCGCGGCGTACGGGCAGCGTGAGCAGGCGTTTCAGCACGCCGCTACGCCGGGTGGCGGCGACGGTGGAGCCGCCGAAGATGAGCAGGTTCATCATCAGGAAGTACGTGAGGTTGCCCGGCAGCGAGAAGCCGATGCCCGTCGGGATGGGCCGGCGGCCGGCAAACTTGGCGTCGAGCACGACCAAGGCGGGTTTCTCGATCACGGCGCGGAAAGCCTCCTCGCTCGGCGGCCAAGCGGGCAGGGGAGTTGAAGTTGAAGGTTGAAGTTGAGGGGCGGAGCGGCCGGCCC
>JAEXPL010000238.1 GCA_023446865.1 Verrucomicrobiota bacterium
GCGAGCCGGTGGTGATGTCGACGGCGCGGTTCGGGCGCCAGAAGGACCATGCGACGTTGCTGCGCGCCATCGCGCTTCTGCGCGACCGCGGTCGGCCGGTGCATCTGCGCATGGCCGGCGGCGGCAAGCGCCTGCAACGCTGGCACGCGCGCTGGCTGCTCTGGCGGCTGGGGCTGGGCGGCCTTGTCGAGTTGCTCGGCATGCGCAGCGACGTGCCGGAGCTGGTCGGCCGCAGCCGGGTGTTCGTGCTCTCCACGCATTTCGAAGGGCTGCCGCTGGGCCTGATCGAGGCGATGGCCTCGGGCTGCGCGGCGATCGGCACGCGCGCGCCGGGTGTCGAGGAGCTGATCGACCACGGGCGCACCGGATTTCTGGCGACGCACAAGGATCCGGCGGCGCTGGCCGACTGCATCGAGGCCGCGCTGGGCGAGGCGGGCGAACGCTGCGCCGCCGCGGCCGCCCGGGAGGGGCCGGCGATCTACGGACTCGAGAAGATCACCGCCGAGTACGAGACCTTGTTCGCGGAGCTGATGCGGGGGCACGGTCCGAGCGCGGGCGGAAGCGAGGCGCTGTAGCGAGAATTGCCCGAGATACGATCCGCCATGGCGAGTCGAACGCTTCGCCGGCTTTCGCTACGTGTGAAATCTCCGGGCGCGGATTACTGATGGTCGCAGGGCTTCGGAGCGGGGATCCAAGGGACGAAGAGCGCGGCTGTTCGGCTAGCAGAGTTGGCCGCTGCGGGCGCGATAATGGCGTTCGCGCAGTGTTCTTTGCCGGGGGGGCGCGCCAGGATGTTTCCGGACGCCCATGCCCGCAGCCGTCATATCAATCTCCAGCAGCAACCTCTCCCGCATGACTCCCGGCCCGGGAGAGGGCGCCCCGGCGCGCCGGATCCGTGTGGTGCACTTTGGCAGTGGATGCGGGAAGGGCGTCACCCGTGTGCTCGTCAATCTGGCGCTGGGGCCTGTCGCCGCGATGCACGCCAAACGGGGCCGCGAGGTAGCGCCACGGGCCGGGGTCGGGCAGTCAGACGATCCGGTCGCGCAGCGTGGCCAGGCCGGCGGGCTCCGGCGGTCCGTTGCGAAATCTTTGTCGCGCAGGAAAGCCGCCCCGCACTTGAGGATACGCGGAAAACCGCCACGATTGCGCCGTGCCCACCGACCCCACGAACGAACCCAGCGCAGTCGCGCCCGGCTTTGTCTGCCCCGTGCCGCTCGGGCGGCCGCAGGAAATCCAGGTGGCGCACGGCGGCGGCGGGCGGTTCACCCAGGACCTGATCGACCGGATCTTTCTCCCGGCCTTCGGCGGCTCCAAGCTCGGTGCGCGGCACGACGGCGCGGTCTTCACGCCGCCGGCCGGGGCGCAGCTCGCGTTCACGACCGACTCGCATGTGGTGAGCCCGCTCTTCTTCCGCGGCGGCGACATCGGTGCGCTCGCGGTGCACGGCACGGCCAACGATCTCGCGATGTGCGGCGCGCGGCCGCGGTGGTTGAGCGTGGGCTTCGTGCTCGAGGAAGGGTTGCCGTTGGCGACGCTGGAGCGAGTGGTGGCGTCGATGGCGGCGGCGGCGCGGGCCGCGGGCGTCGAGATCGTCACGGGCGACACCAAGGTCGTGGAGCGCGGCAAGGGCGACGGACTTTATGTGAACACCGCTGGCATCGGCGTGGTGGAAGCGCGGACACCGATCGCTCCGGCCGCGGTGCGGGCGGGCGATGTGATTCTCCTCAGCGGCGACATCGGCCGCCACGGCATGGCGATCCTCGCGGAGCGCGAGGGGCTGGCGTTCGAGTCGCCGATCGAGAGCGACTCGGCCCCGCTCTGGCCGGCGGTGGCGGCGTTGCTGGCCGCGGGCGTGGCGGTGCACTGCCTGCGCGACCTCACGCGCGGCGGCTTAGCTACGGCGGTGATCGAGATCGCCGAGGCGGCGGGCTCGGCGGCGTTCCTCGACGAGGCCGCGATCCCGGTGTGCGAGCCGGTGCGGGGCGCGTGCGAGATCCTCGGACTCGAGCCGACGTACGTGGCCAACGAGGGGCGCTTCGTCGCGATCGTGCCGGCCGCGGAGAAGGCCCGCGCGTTGGAAATCCTGCGTGCTACCGCGCCCGGTGGTCCGCCGGCGGTGATCGGCGAGTTTCGCCCCATGCCCGCCGGGCAGACGGTCCTGCGCAGCACGATTGGCGTGGAACGCCTCCTCGACCGCCTGAGCGGCGAGCAGTTGCCGCGCATCTGCTGAGACTGAACAACGACAACTTTCCCTCCCCTCCCATGTGCCTCGCCGTACCCGGACAGATTCTCTCGATCAAAGGCGACGACCCGCTTTTCCGCAGCGGTCGTGTGAGCTTCGGCGGCGTCGTCAAGGAAGTGAACCTCTCGTGCGTGGCCGAGGCGAAGCCGGGCGACTACGTGCTTGTTCACGTCGGCATGGCGTTGAGCGTGGTCGACGAGGCCGAGGCGAAACAGGTCTTCGGTTACCTCAAGGAGATGGGCGACCTCGACGAGCTCGGGCCGGAGGCGGCGGCCGCAGAACCGGAGGGCGACAAAAGATAACGAAGGAAACGAAGGAGACATGAAGACCGGAACCCTTGTTGAGTGGCAGCTCGGTTGGAGCGCCGGTTTGTTCTTCGGTCTCTTCGTTACCTTCTGTCGGTCCGTCTCCGCTTTTCCCGATGAAGTACGTTGACGAGTATCGCGACGCGGCGGCGGCGCGGCAGCTGGCGGAGGCGATTGCGCGGCGCGCGACCCGGCCGTGGACGATCATGGAGATTTGTGGCGGGCAGACGCACAGCATCGTGAGATTCGGCCTCGACGAGCTGCTCCCGCGCACGATCACGCTGGTGCATGGCCCGGGCTGCCCGGTATGCGTCACGCCGGTGGCGCTCATCGACGCCGCGGTGGCGCTCGCGGCGCGGCCGGAGGTGATCCTGTGCTCGTTCGGCGACATGCTTCGCGTGCCCGGCTCCGGCATCGACCTGCTCACGGCCAAGGCCCGGGGCGGAGACGTGCGCATGGTGTATTCGCCGCTCGATGCCGTCGCGCACGCCCGGCAGAACCCGGCGAGGGAGGTGGTGTTCTTCGCCGTCGGCTTCGAGACGACCGCGCCCGCCAACGCGCTGGCTGTGCTGCAGGCGCGGCAGCTCGGATTGACCAACTTCACGCTGCTCGTTTCGCATGTGCTCGTGCCGCCCGCGATCGCGGCGATCCTCTCTGCGCCCGACAACCGCGTGCAGGGTTTCCTCGCCGCCGGCCATGTGTGCGCGGTGATGGGCACTGCCGAGTACGGGCCGCTGGCCGAGCGTTTCCGCGCCCCGATGATCGTCACCGGTTTCGAGCCGATCGACATCCTGCACGGCGTGCTGCGCTGCGTGGAGTTGCTCGAGGACGGCCGTCCCGAGGTGGCCAACGCCTACGGCCGCGCTGTGCGGCCCGAGGGCAACGTGCGCGCGCAGGAGACGATGCGCGCGGTATTCGAAGTCTCCGGCCGCGAGTGGCGCGGGCTCGGCTCGATCCCGTCGAGCGGCTTCGCGCTGCGCCCGGAGCTGCGGGCCTTCGACGCCGTGGCGAAGTTCGGCCTGAGCGGCGCGGGCGGGCGCGAGTCGGCCGAGTGCATCAGCGGCGCGATCCTGCGGGGCAACCGCAAGCCGCACGAGTGCCCCGCCTTCGGCGTGCGCTGCACGCCCGAGCATCCCCTCGGCGCCCCGATGGTCTCCACCGAGGGCGCCTGCGCGGCGTACTACCGGTATCGGGCGCGGGCGAAGTGAGGGGCGCGACTATTCCCGCGGAAACAGTTCCGCGGCTTTGGCGGCGGTCTCGGCGAGCCAGGTGGCGCGGTGCTCGGGGGTGCTGGTGATCACCGAAGTGAAGTAGAGCCGCTCGGTGCGCGGCAGACCGCACATGCCGCCGAAGCAGCGTTTCCAGAGGTTGTCGAGCGGGTCGCCGTAGAGCGCGTGCTCGGCCTCGAGCGGCGTGTTGCCGGTGTTGAGCACGAGCGCGGTGCGGACCTTGAGCAGGCCGACGGGACCGGGCTTGCCGTCGGCCCGGAGGCGGAACTCGTAGGCGACGCCGGGGCGGACGACCCGGTCGATCCAACCTTTCATGACGGCGGGCGGCTGGCCCCACCAGTTGGGATGCACGAGGATGAGGCCGTCGGCTGCGGCAAGCTCGGCGCAGCGGCGCGCGATGTCGGGCGGCAGCACGGCGTCCTTGGCGAACTCGGCGGCGGGCAGGAGCGGGTCGAAGCCGTCGGCGCAGAGATCCTGCACGGACACCTCGTGGCCGAGGGCGCGGAGGGCGTCGGTCGCAGCGGCGGCGAGCGCGTGGTTGAAGCTGGCGGGCTTGGGATGGGCGACGACGACGAGGATCTTCATGCGGAGCCCTTGATGAAGGAGCAGCGCGCGCGGCGGGGGCAAGCGCGGGATTGGGCGAGACTATCTCACGACACGGCCTGTACGTGGCGCTCGAAAACGGTGTGTCGCCGCCGTCGCCGGACCCTGTCTCTGCTGGGTGGCTCACCGGCGCCCCTGCATCGGTCCACCTTGGCACCCGCATGGCCGAAGCGGATGCCCGGCCCCCCCGATTTACGACAGCCCCCGGGGGG
>JAEXPL010000260.1 GCA_023446865.1 Verrucomicrobiota bacterium
CGTCAGCGGGAAGCAGTCCTTCACCGCCAACGTGACCAACCCGAACACGGCCAACAATGTGCGCGTGCTTTCGGTGCCGAGCATCACCACCACCAGCAATCAGGAGGCGACGATCACCGTCGCCAAGGCGCTGCCGATCATCACCTCGTCCTACAGCGACGTCTCCACGACCGTCGGGGCGCGCAACAGCTACAGCTACCAGAACATCGGCCTCGAACTCACCGTGAAGCCCCTCATCGGCGCCGACGGCACCATCCAGATGGAGATCGAGCAGAGCGCCGACGAGATCGATGGCTACACCAACAACCAGGACAAGCAGCCGCTGATCGCCAAGCGCACCGCGAAATCGTACATCAGTGTGCAGGACGGCGAGATCGTCGTCCTCGGCGGTTTGCAGAAGGACAGCAACACCAAGACCCGCAACGGCATGCCGCTCGTCAGCGAGATTCCGGTGATTGGCCTCCTTTTCGGGAGCAACTCGCACGACAAATCGCGCGACGAGATCGTGTTCTTCATCCAGCCGCGCATCCTGCGCACCACGGCCGACGCCGACCGCGCGGCCCGCGAGCAGGCCGAATCGTCGGAGACGAAATCGCTCGTCGGCAAACGCATCCACCGCACGGCGATTCTGCCCGCCGACCCGGTTCCGGCCTCCAAGTAAACCACTGCCGTGTCACGCCGCCTGTCCTGTTTCCTGTTTGTCGTTACCGCGCTCCTGCTGGCCGCGGACACTGTTTGCGCCGTGCCGGAGTCGTTGTTGCGCAACTCGCCGTTCCTGCCGGCGGGCAACCCCGCGCCGGTGGCGGCGGCCGGCGGGCGGTTGGAGCTGCGCGGGATCGTGGGTCTAGAAGGCAAGACGCGCTTCGCGGTCTTCGACACGGCCAACAATCGGTCGGTATGGTTGGCCGTGGGCGAGAGCGACAGCGGCCTTCGGGTCACCGCTTACGACGCGACGAGCGAAGCCTTGACCGTGGAGTTCGAAGGCCAGTCGCAGCGGCTCACGATGAAGGAGCCGCAGATCGTCAACGTGGCCGTGAACCTGACCGGCCCAGCGGCCGCGGTGCCAACGCCTGCCGTGACGGGCCCACAGCCGGCGACCGGCCCGGCCTTGTCCGAGCAGGAGATCCAGGAACGGCGCAACCGCATCATCGAGGAACTCCGCCGGCGCCGTGCGCTCCGGCAAGCCAACCCCGCTGGCGGGCAGGCGCCCTCCGGCGGCCCGCAGCCAATCCCAATGCCTCCGCAATGAGCCGCCCTTCCGTCACCGAACTACCGTCACTGGCCGGACTGGCGCCGGACGCGCGTGAACGCGTGCTCGAGGCACCGCGCGGCGAGAGGCTGGTGCAGTTGGCCCATGTCCTGCGCATCGCTCCCGAGCAGGCCTTGGCCCAACTGGCCGCCGAGGCCGGGTTGGAGGTTGTCGCTCCCGACCAGTTCAGCCTGCAGCAGCTCCAGCAGATGCCCGTCCGTTTGGTCCACGAGTATTGCTGCGTGCCGGTGGCGACCGACCAGCCCGAAGCGCTTTGCCTTGCGACCGCCTGGCCCCCGGAGGGGCGGATGGACGACTGGGTTTTCGCCGCGTGCGACCACGAGCCGCACTGGGTTCTCGCCGCTCCCGACAAGATCGCGAAGTACCTCACCGAGCACCTCGGCGTCGGCTCCGATTCGCTCGACGGCGACACCACGGTCGCCGAGGTCGTGGCCGAGGAGGAGGAAGACGAGGACGCCGCGGTCATCCGGTTCGTCAACAAGGTCTTTGCCCAGGCGGTGACCGACGGTGCGACCGACATCCATTTCGAGCCGCAGGAGGAGACGCTGCGCATCCGCTACCGCATCGACGGCCTGCTGGTCCCGGTGCCCGTGCCCGAGAATCTGCGCCGATTCCAGGACGCCATTACCTCGCGCCTGAAGATCATGGCGAAGCTCAACATCTCCGAGCGCCGCCTGCCGCAGGACGGCCGCATCGGCTACCGCGCCGGGGACACGCTGCTCGACATCCGCCTCTCCACCATTCCGACCATCTACGGCGAGAGCGTTTCGCTGCGTCTCCTCAACAAGAAGAACAACGCGCTCACCCTCGAGCAGCTCGGCATGAATGCCGACGACCAGTCGAAGATCGACGCCGTGCTCGGCCTGCCGCACGGCATCATCCTCGTCACCGGGCCGACCGGCTCGGGCAAGAGTACCTCGCTCAACGCCTTCATCCGGCGCATCAACTCCACCGACAAGCGCATCATCACCATCGAGGACCCGATCGAGTACGAGGTGCCGGGCGCGAACCAGATGCAGGTGCGCCCCGAGATCGGGCTCGGTTTCGCCGAGGGCCTGCGCCACATCCTGCGCCAGGACCCGAACGTGATCATGGTCGGCGAAATCCGCGACCGCGACACCGCCGACATCGCCATCCGCGCCTCGCTCACCGGCCACCTCGTCTTCTCCACGATCCACACCAACGACGCCCCGGGCGCGATCACGCGCCTGACGGACATGGGCATCGAGCCGTTCCTCATCGCCTCGGGCGTGGAACTGGTGATCGCGCAGCGCCTCGTGCGCCGGCTGTGCCCGCATTGCACCCGGCCGGCTCCGATCGCGCGCCACAAGTTGGTCGACGAACTCGCCGTGCTTGGCCTGCCGCCGGAGTTGGCCGACGGCGTGAACGAGCTACCGGCGGCCGTCGGCTGCGAGGCGTGCCGGGGACTCGGGTACAAGGGCCGCGTCGGCGTTTTCGAAATTCTGCGCGTCGAGGACCGGTTGCACGACCTGATCGTGCAGCGCGAGTCGGCCCGCCTGATCCGCAAGACCGCCGTCGAGGCAGGGATGGCGCCGCTCGAGCTGGCGGGCTGGAAACAGGTCCGCGCCGGGCTCACGACGCTGGAGGAGATCGTCCGCGTCCTGTCCATGGCGGAAGGGAAGGGGACATGAACGCCCCGCGGCGACGTAGGGCCGGTGCCCGACCCGCCTTTCCGGCGTGGCTCGACTGTCCGTCGCGGGCTCAGGCACAGATGGCCGGTCGGAGACTGGCCCCACCTGCCGGTGCCCGGAGCTGGTGGTTGGGCTTCCTGCGGGCCAGCGGAACCGCCTGCTAACCCATGCCGACCTTTCGCTATATCGCCCGCGACGCCCAAGGGGCCGAGATCCGTGGTCGGCTCGAGGCCGGCTCGCGCAAGCAGGCGCTGGCCCAGCTCCGGGCGCGACAGCTCACACCCTCGCGACTCGACGAGGGCAGCGCAGCGGGGGCCGAGGCGGCCGAGGGCTCGTTCTCGCTCGGCACGATCGGTGGCGGCGGAGCAAAACGTTTTCGTAGGGAGCATGCCCAGCCGTTTCTGCGGGCGCTGCTGGGGTTGGTCGGCAGTGGTATCCAGGTTGCGGACGGCGTGAAGCTGCTGAGCCGCCGCCTGAGCGATCCGACGTTGCGGGCGTTGTCGGCGGCGTTGTGGGATCAGCTCAGCCAGGGTCAGTCGCTGTCGCAGGCGCTGGCGGCGCACGGTGCGGTGTTCGACGAGGCCACGGTGAACCTGGTGCAGGCCGGCGAGGCGACGGGACGCCTTGGCGGTGTCCTCGAACGGTTGGTCGCCGACATGGAGGAGCGGGCCGAGATTCGCGCGAAGCTCATCGGTGCGCTGGCCTATCCGGCACTGATCCTGGGCATGGCCGTGGTCGTGCTTCTGGTGGTGCTCTTCTTTGTGATGCCGCGGATCGAGGCGTTGCTCTCGTCGCTCCAGGGGAAGCTGCCGTTCTCGACGCGCCTGTTGATGGGGTTTGCGCATTTCCTCGTGTCCTACGGGTGGTTCTTCGCGCTGGTCGGGTTCGTTGGCGCCTCGATCTTCTGGGCGTGGCGGCGGAAGCCGGAAGGGCGCCTGATCACCGACCGTTGGCTGCTGAAGATCACTGGGGTCGGCACGTTTCTGGTGGCCAACGATATCCTGCGGCTCACCCAGGCGTTCGGCCTGTTGCTCGAGAACGGGATCAGCACCTTGCCGGCGCTGGCGATGACGGAACGCACGATCCAGAATCGCGTGTTCCGGCAGGCGTTCGCCGAGGCGCGGGGCAAGATTGCCGAAGGTGCCGGCATCGCGAGCGCGCTCGGCGGCACGGGATTCTTCCCGCCGCTGGTGCTCGACGTCTTGGCGGTGGGCGAGACCACGGGCGATGTGGTGCCGAGCCTCAAGGACATCGCGCGCGATTTCCGGCAGCGGATCGCCCGGCAGGTGAGTGCGTTCATCGGAGTAGTGTCGGTGGGGGCGCTGTTGGTCGCAGCGGGTTTTGTAGCCTTGCTCGCCTACGGAATCATTTCGGCGGTCTTCCAGATCAGCGCCAATCTGCGTGCCGGTTAAGCGATTGGCCGATCGATAGATCTGCTGGTCGGGCCGCTGCGGCCGTGGCCGGCGGATTCGGCCGATGCCGCCCTCGGGCAAACCCCTAAGGGACGACTGGGCCCGGGCCCGATTCATTTCGCGGCTTGGCGTGGGTAAGGTTCTCCCGTTAAAACTTCGTCAATCAACCTGCTGCCACCATGCTCCGCAACCGACTAGATGGTCTCGTCTCGCTGCACGGCATCTGGGTCACGCTCCTGACCACAGGCAGTTTCCATGTTTTCACGCTCGGCACCCAGCTGACGGGCTGGATGAAGCTCGCGCCCGGTTTCAATTTCAGCCTCTACCTGCTGGCGACGTTCATCGGCCTGCTGGTTGCTTCGCGAGTTTATGGCGGCTGGGCCGACCGGTTGCCGCGGCTTGGTTGGCGGGATGTGATCTACCTCACGATCCAACAGGTGGCGCGGCTGGCGCTGGTGCTCTTCGGTGTGGCGTTTGCGATGAAGGATGTGAATGTCAGCCGCGTCTTCCTTGGGTCGTATCTGGGAGTGGCCGGCATCGTGTTGCTCGTGCTGAACCGCCACCTGCCGCGGTTGCTCGCCCGGGTCGTGTTCAAGTCGCGCTCGATCTCCACCATCGTGATCGGCTCCCCGCTGCAGACGCCCGGTCTCGAAGGCTGGCTCGCGGAACAGCAGAAACTGGGTGTCGACCTGCTCGGCTTCGTGACGAAGCGCAACGACCCGTTGGGCGACGATGGCCGGCGGATCGGTTTCATCGATGAACTCCGGGGTATCCTCGAACGGGATCCGGTGACGCAGATTATCCTGCCGCTTTTCTATCTCGACGCGGCCGAGACCAAGCAGGTGATGGCCACGGCGCGCGAGGCCGGCTGCCGAGTCCGGCTGGTGGAGAATCTCGACGGCGGCTTGCGCCGACCGCTGGAGCTGGAGCATACCGACGCGGGCATCGATGTGATCTCGGACGGCGACGAGCCGCTGGAGAATCCGGTGAACCGGGGCATCAAGCGCTCGTTCGACATCGCGGTCTCGCTCCCGGTGGTGCTTTTCGTCCTGCCGCCGCTCACACTGCTCGTGCTGCTCGCCCAGAGGTTTCAAGCCCCGGGGCCGGTCTTCTTCCGCCAGGTGCGCTATGGCGCCGGACGCAAGACGTTCCTGATCTTCAAATACCGGACGATGTATCTCGCCGGTCGCGAGGGCGAGGCGACGCAGGCCACCGAGGGCGATTCGCGCGTCTATCCTTTCGGGCGTTTCTTGCGCAAGACCAGCCTCGATGAGATTCCGCAGTTCCTCAACGTGCTCTTCGGCGAGATGAGTGTGGCCGGTCCGCGGCCCCACCTTGTCCAGCACGACGACGAATTCGCGCGCTTCGTTTCCCACTATCGGATGCGGCACTTCGTGAAACCCGGGATCACCGGGCTGGCGCAGTGCAAGGGTTTCCGTGGTGAGATCACCCACGTGGGGCTTCTCTTCAAGCGCGTGGAGAACGACATCGACTACGTCCGCACTTGGACTCCGGCGATGGACCTGCTCATTCTACTGCGCACGATCCGCGAAGTGATCTTCCCTCCGAAATCGGCCTACTGAGCCGGAAACTGGCGTCGGGGAGTGCCGGCGAGCTGGGACATCCATTCGAGCACGTGGTCGGCGCATTGGGCCCAGCTTGGCACCGGTCGCGCGGCCGCTTCCACTTTCAGTCGGGCGAGGGTTTGCGGTTCCGTGAGCAGATGGCGGATGGCGGCGACGAAGTTGGGACCGTCGGCGGGATTCACACCGATGCAGCCGCCTCCGGCGACCAGTTCTCCGGTGGCCCCGACGCCTGCGCAGATACACGGTTTGCCGTGGGCGAGGCTTTCGATCACTGGCAGACCGAAGCCTTCGATGGCGGAGGGATAGACGGAGAAGGCGCAATCGCGCCAGGCGGCGTCCAGAGCGGGTTCGTCGAGTACGCCGTCGAAACGCAGCGGACGGTTGGCGGCTTGGAGGCGGCGAATGTGCGCAAGTGCGCTTGCGGCGGTCTCGGGCCGCGGCAGACCGACCAGACGCAGCTCAAAGACTAGCCCGGCCTCCCAGAGGTTCTCGGCCGCCTCGAGCAGCGCGCCGTGGTTCTTCCGGCCCTCGATCGAACTGACGCAGAGAACCTGTGGCAGCCGGCTGGAGCTGGCGTTGCCGGGGGGGCTTTGCACTGGACGGTCGACTCCGAGCGGGACCACGGAGATTGGTGGCGGGTTGGCCACGCCTAGCCACCGCCAATACCCGGAGAGAAAAGCGGCCGATGTCTGCGAGATCGCGGCGATGCCGTCGAACTGCAGCAGTTCCTGCATGAAGGCGGGGAATCGTGCGACGGTTTTGGGCGGGGTGAATTCCGGATGGGTGAGCGGAATCGCGTCGAAAAAGAACGCGATTCGAGGGCCGTCGATCTGGGCCAACAGGGCGGGCAAGCGCGCCGCCACGGCGGGCGAGAAGAGTTCCGGGCAGATAAAGCCGTTGGCGGCCGGCAGACGCGGTGCGCGGCGCGACAGGCGGCTGGACCAACCGCGAAGCTTCTGGCCAACGGACCAGCGCGAGCCCCGGTGTAGCCCGACCGGGATGTCCCCGCTGGCGCAGGCAAGTTCCTTTTCGTCGAGCGGACGCCAACTATCGCCGTAGGGGTCGTAGCAGACTGGAGTCACCGCGGAGCGGGCGGCAATCGCAGCGTAGAGGCTTCGCGCGAGGCGCTGGATCCCGGTGTTGGCGGGCGTGTGGCTGGTGTGGGTGAGGTCGATCAGCATCATGGCGCGGGGCCCGGCGGAGATGTCACGGGTCCGGTGCGGCGGAGCTCAGCAGCAGATTCAGATCAAGGACGCGGAAGGCGAGCGCGCGGGTGTCGGGATTCTGGGGGGAGACTTCCGCCGGCCGCTCGGAGCGGAACTGGAACCGGGTGGTTCCGGGCTGCAGCAGGAGGGACGATACCGAGACATCATGGCGCCGCGGCACGGAAGTCCCATGCCAGAGTACGCGGTCGCCGACAAGAAGACGGACGTTGCGGGCATTGCGGCTGTTGATCCCGAACGAGAGCGACGCGACGACGGGGAACGCGTGGGGGTTGTGGACGACGACTTCGACGTCGCCGGCTGTCCAGCGCCAGTTCTCTCCGAACGATTGCTCGGCCTGGTACCAAGGCCCCTCGAAGGAAATCCGGACCGACCCACCGGTGGCGTGGTCCTGCAGGAGCGCGGAGGGACCGTCGACCAGCTGCGGCTCGATGCCCACAGGCAGCCGGATGAAGTTTGGCGTGCTCAAGATGGTGATATTGCCGAGCAGCAGTACCGGCCACCACCGCCGGCCTCGCGGCACCGTGAGGTTGAAGGCGAGCAGCATGGGTAGCAGCACCCGGGCCGCGGCGGCCGGATAACCCTCCCAGACCGACTCGCCGAGGAACACCATCAGCACACCGAAGGCGGCCCCGACTCGCCACCAGGGATCGCGCCAGCGCGGGCGAAGCGCGAAGAAGAGGACCTGGGTGCCGAGCGACACGACCGTGAACAGGCCGCCGATCGAGTAGGCGAAGACGGGCGGATGGGAGAGGAGTTCGCACACACTGCCGACCGCCTTGTGCCAGAATTCGGAGAACGGCAGGGCAAAATTGCGCGCGCCGGCGTCGGAGCTTGTGATCCCGAAGCGGTGGACGAGGTACGCGCTCCAGAGAAGGAGCGGGAGTGCGACGACAAATCCGCGAAGCGCGATCTTGAGCCAGTCGCGGCCGGATTGGGCCGGTGACACCAAACACGCGCCGGCCAGAACCGAGGTTTCCTTACCGAGTCCGCTGATGCCAAGCAGGGCGGCCGAGAGCCAAGGGCGGCCGGACTCGGCCAGTGCGACGCCCGCGGCGATCAGCAAGAGCCCGGGGCCGTCCACCAAGGCGCCGCGCAGGCTGAAGATCAGCCCGAACGAAAACATCACGAGCAGCCAGCGGACGACGTTTGCCCAGTCGGTGGGCGGCAGCCACCGCCGAGCAAGCAGCCAACCCAGCAGGAGCCAGGCGACGATGTTCTGCACGGCGTACGCCTGAAGCACCCACCGGGGATTGCCCAGACCGAAGGCGTAGGCGGTCCAGCAGAAGAGTATGCGGCGGGCGCGGTAGGGCAGGTTGTCGATGGCTTTGCGGAGGCGAGGGTCGCCCAGATCCGGATCGACGGCCAGCTGCGCATACCACTGCGAGTCGTAGCCGAACGAGTCCGGCATGAGGTATGTCGTGCGTGGATCGACTTCGGCAAGATAACGGCCGGCGTACTGGTCTCCGAAGCTGATGAATGCGGTGAAGCCCTTGCCGGGGATGTAGAAGAAGGCGAGGACCGCGAGAAACAGGCCGACGGCGAGAAGCAGAGCGAGCCAACGCCAAAGGTTGGGAGAGCGGAGTCGCGGTCGGATTTCGTCAGGCACGGCGAAAGCAGCATAGCCTCCGACGGCTCTCGCGAACGCAAGATGATTCCCCGAGGGCTCTGTGGGAGAAACCTGGTGTTGCGGGCGCGTCTTGGCGCCCGAAGTCACGGACGGCGCGGGAGCGCGCCGGAACAGGGCCACGGCCCATCGACCTGCCGGCGACCGACGATGCCGAGGATGTAGTGGTAGGCCTGCGCTTGCGCCGCGGGCCCATTGCGCAGAGGGATGGACACGCGGGCGAAGATGCCCGCATCCACTCCTTCGAGCTGATCGAGGCGTACGAGCGTCTCGTCCGAGACGTCCCAGAGCTCCCCGGGCACCGATCGGTCCGAGTCGGGTGCGGCCACCAAGCCCGGATATCCGCCGACATCGTACATGGCCCAGCCCGGGACGGTGCATGCCTCACCGACGAAGCGTTCCTTGGCAAGATACGGATGGTTGCGGCCGCCACGCTTCAGGGTGCCGTAAACGAAGAGCAGCATGGCGGCTTTTCCGACCGTTGGTGCTATCGGGAACCGGCGGAGTGCAGTTCGACGACGATGGCGGTGAGGTTGTCGCGCGAGGACTCGCGAGCTTCGTCGACAAGCCTTTTAGCCGGTGGCACTGGGGCGAAGGCGGGCTCGGGATGCCGGATTGCCTCCTCGATGCGCCGGTCCCAGAGCCCGTCGACGAGGCCGTCGGTGCAGAAAAGGAGCTGGTCGCCCGGCTGCGTGCCGACGGCGCCGATGTGCGGGTCCATCACCTGATAACCGGCGCCAAGGGCCTGTTGGAGCGAGACGCGGCCCGGATGCGAGCGGGCCTCGCGCTCATTGATCTTGCCGGTGCGACGTTGCCAGCCGACGTGGGTATGGTCGTGGGTTAGCTGGGTGAGTCCTCCAGCTGCCGGCAGGTAATAGATGCGGCTATCACCGACGTGGGCAAAATAGAGCCAGCCGGGGGTGAGCCAGCCGAGGCTGAGCGTGGCCCCCATGCCGGCGCATTCCTCGTAGCTGTGTCCGAGGCGGAGCAGGTCGCGGTGGATCTGCGAGAACAGCTCGGCGAGGATGTCGGAGAAGCCGGAGTCGATCCCTTGGGCGGAGGTGCGGAAGCTGCGTGCCATCAGCCGTGTGATACGGTCGACGGCGATGCGGCTGGCGAACTCGCCGGCGTTGGCACCGCCCATGCCGTCGCTCACGGCGAAGATGAAGTCGGAGTTGGTGAGGGTCGATTCGCCGATCTTGCCGAGGTGGTGCACGCCGTGGCCGTCGACGGCAAGGGCGAGGAAGGCGTCTTCGTTGTTCTTGCGGATGCGGCCGCGGTCGGTGATTCCGGACCAGCGGACGGCAAGGGTGGTGTCTGGGATATCGGAGGGGGGGCCCATGGCGGGAGCGACGAGGACGGGAAACAATGGTCAATAGCCCGGGGCGCGAGGGGCGTCGGGTGGTGGGGGCGGCGGGGAGAGTTCCGGGGCGTGGAGGAGTTGGGCGAACTCGAAGTCGATGATGCAGAAGCGCCCGGCGCGGCGGTCGTAGGTGATGTTGCGCAGGACGGCATCTTGGTGGCGGACCCCGAAGGCGAGGAGCGAGTCGTAGATCTCCTTCATGCGGTTCGGGGCGAGGTGGTCGACGCGCTGACCGCAGTTGGAGGTGACGATCTTGAGCTCGCCGGGGACGAATTCGAGGAGCTTGGGTACGTAGTCGCAGCCCCGATCGGCGAGGTGGCGGAGCACGCGGACCTCGTTCTCGAAACGCTCGCGCGCCATGTGGCCGCGGAAAGTTTTGTGTACCCGGCCGTCGAAGCCGATGCGGACGAGGGCGCGAGCGGTATCTTTGACTTGCTCCATGGTGGACGCGTACAAGGTCGGGTGGGCGGGAGAGTGAGACAAGCCCGTCTTGGGTGTGGAAACTCGTGGGAAGTAGGCGCGGAGGCCAGATTTTCCTTTTCTCTGGCATGTCCGTTGCTCAGAACCGCCGGGTTTAGCTGCGATTGCGGTCCAACCGGTCCGGAATTCGCGCACGATTCCACTCTCTCCAACCACCTCAACTCCTCAAAATGGCAACCAAGTACAAACTCGAATACATCTGGCTCGACGGCTACACGCCCATGGCGAACCTTCGCAGCAAGACCCAAATCAAGGAATTCGCGAGCTTCCCGAAGCTCGAGGAGCTCCCCCTCTGGGGCTTCGATGGCAGCTCGACCCGCCAGGCCGAAGGCAAGAGCTCGGACATCGTGCTCAAGCCGGTTGCTGTGTTCAACGACCCGACCCGCAAGAATGGCGTGCTCGTGATGTGCGAGACGTTCCTCCACACCGGTGAGGCGCATCCCTCCAATTCCCGCGCCACCATCCCGGACGATCCGGGCACCTGGTTCGGCTTCGAGCAGGAATACTTCTTCTACCAGGATGGTCGTCCGCTCGGCTTCCCGGAGGGCGGTTATCCGGCCCCGCAGGGTCCGTATTACACCGGTGTTGGCTATTCCAATGTCGGCGATATCGCGCGCCAGATCGTGGAAGAGCACATCGACATTTGCTTGGATGCCGGCATCAACCTCGAAGGCATCAATGCCGAGGTCGCCAAGGGACAGTGGGAGTTCCAGATCTTCGGCAAGGGCTCCAAGAGCGCGGCCGACCAGATGTGGGTCGCTCGCTACATCATGACCCGCCTGTGCGAAACCTACGGTGTCGACGTCGAATGGCGCTGCAAGCCGATCCTTGGCGCGTTCAACGCCGCCCTCGACTGGAACGGCTCCGGCATGCACTCCAACTTCTCGACCACGTACATGCGCGAAGTCGGCGGCAAGGCCTACTTCGAGAAGCTCATGGCCGCGTTCGCCAAGAACATGGACGAGCACATCGCCG
>JAEXPL010000309.1 GCA_023446865.1 Verrucomicrobiota bacterium
CGGCGATGGTGAAGCTGATGTCGTGGGCCGCGGCGAGTTCCTCGAATTCTCGTTTGAAAAGGCCCTTCACGCCGCCCCAGAAACCGGGCTGTTTCTTGTACGTACGGAAGACGCGGGTGAGGTGCTCGACTTCGATCACGCGGCGCAGTCAAACGGCTTCGGCGCCCGTGGCAAAGACAACCTCGGGGCTTTTTCGCACGTCATTGCAATCGGTTTCCAACCGGCAATGGTGACCGCCTCGCTCCCGCTCCACTCGTCATGATCCTACCCAAAGGCAAAGAACTCACGTCCACTCAACTCGCCGAAGTCACCGCCATCGCCGGGACCTTCGGCTGCCGCATCCAGCCGATCATCGGCGCTGTGCGCTCGATCTACGCGATCGTGGGCGACGAGCGCGACGAGTTGATGATCAACCGGCTCGAGGGCCTGCCGTACGTCGACCGCGTCGACCGCATCCAGTCGCCGTTCAAGCTGATGGACGCCCGCTCCGACCTCGCCAGCCACGCGATCCGCCTCGGCGGAGTCGAGCTCGGGCGCGAGCTCTTCGTGATCG
The DNA here is from genome assembly GCA_023446865.1 of Verrucomicrobiota bacterium. GTDB lineage: Bacteria > Verrucomicrobiota > Verrucomicrobiia > Opitutales > Opitutaceae > CAJCBL01. The sequence goes on from JAEXPL010000309.1 coordinate 554, forward strand.
CCGGCCAGTGCACGATCGATCCGAAGAATCCGAATTTCTTCTACGAGACGGCCGCGGCGGTGAAGGAAGCCGGGGCGCAGGCGTTGCGCGGCGGCGTGTGGAAGCCGCGAACGAATCCGTACTCGTTCCAGGGCGACGACAAGTCGCTCGACATCCTGATGGAGGCTTCGCGGCGCACCGGTTTGCCGGTCGACGCCGAGGTGATGGATGAGCACCAGCTGCGCCTCGCCCTCGGCGCCGGGGTGCACACGATCCAAGTCGGCGCGCGCAACGCGCTGAACTACTCGCTGCTCCAGCAGATCGGACGCGCGATCGCCGGCCGGGAGACGGTGGTGCTCCTCAAGCGCAGCCTGCACATGGGGCCGATCGCGGAGTTCATCTCGGCGGCCGAGTACATCGCGAGCTTCGGCAATCCCAACGTGATCCTCTGCCCGCGCGGGACAGCGCCCGCGCCGGATGGATACCGCAACCACCCGGACGAGTGCATCGTGCCGCTGCTCAGGGAACGCACCTGGGCGCCGGTGGTCGTCGATCCGTCGCACTCGGTGGGCCGGGCGAGTTATGTGCCGGCGGCCGCGCTGGCCGCGATCGCCTACGGTGCCGACGGACTCTGTCTCGAATGTCACGTGGCTCCGAGCCAGGGCATCGGCGACGATCCGAAGCAGGCGATCACACCGGCCGCGCTGAAGGCGTTGATCGGCAAGGCGCGCCAGCTCTGGTCGCTCGTGCGCGGTTGAGGCAGCGATGCCGCAGACGAGAGTCGAGCGTCGAGTGACGAGCGCCAGACCGCCGGAGGCCTGTTGGTCGCCGGCGGCGGGCCCGGAATTTCCCTCGGGCATCCGGCCCTCGGCTCTTGTGGGCTCAATGCTCGCCCGAGTGAGGCGCCGGCCTACTCCCAGCCGATCTCGCGGCCGCGGTTCTGTTCCTCGAGCCAGCGCTGGAGGGGGGCGAAGTACTCGACCATCGCGCGGGTTGAGAGCTCCTCGCCGGTGGCCTCGCGGAGCACGGCGCGCCAGTCCTCGGTCGCGCCCTTCTCCATGATTCGGCGCAGGAATGCTCCGACCTCGGGGTTGTTCGTGAGATCGCAGGACTGCGGCGGCTGGTGCAGAATGTTCTTCGCGATGTGGTCGAGGAGTTGGAAGCGGATCACGGTCGCGACGGCGTAGTTGGCGTAGTAGCCGGGTACCGAGTTGATGTGCGTCTTGGTGGCCGGATCGCAGAACTCCTCGCCGCGCACCGCCGGCGGCTCGATGCCTTGGAAGTCGCGAACGTACTGCCACCAACGGGCGTTCCACTGCTCGGGCGGGAGATTGCCAGCGTAGAGATCGGCTTCCCAATGGGTCATGGTGCCGGAGGCGAAGGCCATGAAGGGCAGCGTGGGGTTGAGGGCGTCGTTGAGGAGGAAGGCGACCGGGTCGGGCGCGGCGCCCGCGGGCAAGAGGCCGAGGCGGCGGAGGTACGGCGCCTGGAAACACGAGATGCCGCCGAGCTCGGCGATGCCTTCGTGGAAACCGGAATTGGGCGCGTCGCGCAGCAGCGGCGGGATCTCGGGGCGCGCATAGGCGAGCATGTAGAAGGCGTGCCCGAATTCATGATGCGCGGTGCCGAACCAGTTGCCGTCGGGGGTGACGTTCATCAGCGCGCGCACGTCCTCGCCGAGGTCGATCTGGTAGCAGAAGGCGTGGGTGCTCTTCTTGCGCGGATCGCCCGCCGGCAGCGGGTAGAAATCGGAACGCTCCCAGAAACTCGCCGGCAGCGGGGCGAAACCGAGGCTGGTGTAGAAACGTTCGGCGGTCTGCACGATCCACTCGCGCGGGTGGCTGGCGACGGCCGCATCGATGTCGGCCGCGGCCACGAGGCCGGGCCACTCCTGGCCGTAGCGGTTGGCGAGCCAGTGCGCCGGGATGCGCTTGGGCACGGGCTGGCCGTAACGTTTCGCCAATTCGTATTTCGCCCAGGTGTGGAGCTGCAGGTACAGCGGGCGCAGCGCGCGGAGGAACTCGTCGTTGAGCCGCACGAGCGCGGCGGCGTCGAGGTTGTAGGTTGCGTACTGGAGGGAAATGAAATCAGGGTAGCCGAGCTCGCGGGCGACGCCGTTGCGCAGGTCGCGCAGGCGGACAAGGCCGGGTTTGAGTCCGGGGCCGACGGTTTTCGACGCCTCCCAGAGTTCGCGCCGCTCGGCGAGATCGGTGGCGGTGAGAAGCCGGGTGTCGATGTTGTTCGGCGTGATCGGCTGACCGCGGAAGGTGAAGACAAAGCTGTTGAGCGCGGCGTCCTGGGCGGTCTCGGCCTCGATGCGTGCGTTGGCGAGGACGGGATTGGTCATCGGGGCCTCGGCGGCGGCGAGCAGGAGGCGCTCGAGCTGGCGCACGGAGATGGGCGTCAACTCGGCGCGATGGGCGAGGAGTTCGCGCGCTTCGGCGATGAGCGCGGGGTTGCCGACGAAGGCGCTGAAGGCTTTCGACGCGGTCTCGGCGGCGGCCTCGTGCGCCGGGGTGACATCGGTGCTGACATCCCAATCGGTGGACTCGCGCAGGGTGATCAGCGACTGGTAGCCGGCGTTGGCGAGAGCGAGGAAACGATCGGCGCGTTCTTGGAGCGGCGAAGACGAAGCGGCGTGGAGCGGGAGGAGAGCGGCGGCGCTGAGCGCCAGCAGGGCGAGACGAGGAAACGGCATGACGCGCACTGTGAACGGCGCGCCGCGATTTGTCTACGGCGCGGCGGTGCGTGGCGCCGACTCAGTGATGGGCCGGTACGGCCGGCGGATGCTCGGCCGCCGGGGCGGCATGGTCCGGTGCGCCGGGGGCGGCGTGTCCCGAAGCGGGAGCACCATGGCCCGGGGCTGGTGTGGCCGGCTTCGGGGCAGCGTGCGGGCCCGCCGGGGCGGCCGCGTGCGGATCGGCCGGAGGCATGGCGGGTGTTGGCGGCGTGGTGCGTTCGAAGAAGGTCACCTCACCGGTCTCGATGTTGTAGAGCGCGCCGATGATGCGCACCTGCCCGAAGGAGACCGCGGTAGCGATCTCGGCGCTGGACCGTCGCAGATCTTCCATCGCCTGCTCGATGTTCGCGCGGATCGCCGCGGCGACGAGCGGAGCGCCGGTCAGTCCGGGGTTTTCGGTGCGGGCGCGGGCGGCGGCCGGGACGATGGGTTTGACGAGCTGGGCAAGGTTGGGGCCGACGTGCGCCTCCTCGACGACGGCGGTGACTGCGCCGCATTTGGTGTGGCCGAGCACGACGATGAGACGGGCACCGAGGTGCCCGGTGCCGTATTCGACGGTGGCGACCTCGTCGGTCTGGGCGACGTTGCCGGCCACGCGGATGACGAAGAGGCAGCCGATGCCTTGGTCGAAGAGCAGTTCCGGGGGGACGCGGGAGTCGGAGCAGGTGAGAACGACGGCGAACGGTTTCTGGCCGTTGGTGGCGGTCTCGCGTCGGCGGGAGGCGTCCTGTTGGAAGTGGGCGGGTTCGCCGGCGACAAAGCGGCGGTTGCCGTCGCGCAGGAGGATCAGGGCATCGTCGGCGGGCACGCCGGCTGTGTCGCCGGAGAACGCGGCGGCGAGGAGGGCGGCGGAGACCGCGATCAGACCGGCGAGAAGAGAGCGAACAGGGGCGGACGGCATGGGTTGTTATTCGGTCCGGCGGCGGGTTTCTTGACCGGGTTGAGGCGGATGCGCCTTGAGCGCGATGCGCGGTTTGTGGTCACTCCGACGGCACCATGAGCTCTGGCAGAACTCTGGTGGTGACGGCGGTGGCGGCGCGTGGAACAGCAGACGAATTTCGACGGTGTGCAGCGGCATCGCCGTGAGGTGGAGGAGCTGCGGCGGCGTGCGGAGTTCAACCAGACGCTGATGGCGGAGGATCGCGAGCGGTTGTGCGAGGAGGCCGAACGGGAGGAGGCGGAGCGCTGCGCGCAGCAGCGGCAGAGACGGCAACGCCCGGGGGAGGATCGCGAGAACGACCAGCAGATGGGCGACACCGCCGTGAGGACCCGGGCGAGGAGAAGCCGTAGGGCGAGTTGCTCGCAGACGAGGGCCGAGTGTCGAGTGACGAGCGCAAAACGGTCGGTGGCACAAGCCGAGTCGTTCGGTGGCGGCGGTTTTTCTCCGGTGTTCTGGCCTTCGTCGCTCGTCTGCTCGACTGATCACGGTTCTCGCGGCTGAACACAAGAAGACCGCGCCGAAGGCGGCGCGGTCTCGGAGGATTGGATGCCGAACGGTTACGGGGTCAGCGACTTGATCCGGATGCGACGGTATTCCATCTGGCCTCGGTCGCCCTCGAGGCCGATCGGCCCCTTGGCGGGCACGGGCATCGCATCCTCGAGCACTTCGCCGTTGCAGGTGCAGTGGGCCTTGCCGTCGCGTACGACGACGACGAGTTCGTTCCAGTCCTGCGCCTTGTAGCGTTGCAGCTGCTTGTACGGTCCGGCGAGGAGGTAGTCGCGGCATTGGAGCTGGGGCCCGCGGATGTAGACGCCGCTGTCGGCGTTGGGCGTGGCGCGGAACTCGAGGCGGAGTTCGAAGTCGCCGGCGAACTCCTTGGTAGTCCAGAGCGCTTGGATCTTCCGATACTCGGGGGGCGTGGCGACGACAAGGCGGCCGTGGAGGGCGCGGTAACGGCCATCCGGGGTCGTCGTCTTGCGGGAGAACTTCTGTGCTTTCCGTACGACGGGCCAGGCGGCGGCATGGGGATCGGTCGCCTGCCATTTGCGGGCGTTTTCGATGTCCTGTGCCGGGGTGGGACGGAAGCCCCAACCGGTGAGGTCGCGTCCGTTGAAGAGCATCGTGAAGCCCGGTTCCGGGGTGAAGGCATCGTCGGTGGTATCGAGGAGGCCGAGCGTGGCGAGGACGGGGCGCAGCGCGGCGGCCCACTTGGCATAGCCGACGGTGTTGGGGTGGAGCAGGTCGGGGAACTCGGCGAGCGGCGCGTCGCCTTGGGCGTCGGCGAAGAGCGGCCAGGTCTCGAGGAGGGTGATCCGGGGGTCGCCTTTCACGGCGGCGGCGTAGAGTTCGTTGAGGCGGTGGATCTTGTCGGCCGGGCGGTTCTTGGCGGCGGAGCTGGGGAAGACCTGGCAGAGCACGATCGGCAAGCGCGGGTCGGACCGCTTGAGCGCGGCGAGGATGAGCTGGACGTTGCCGGCGGCCATCTCGGGGGTGGCCTTCTCGTCGAGGTCGTTGGTGCCGATGAGGAGCACGACGGCGCGAGGGTGCAGCGCGATCACATCTTCCTGGAGCCGGAGGAGGACGCCGCGGGTGGTGTCGCCGGCGATGCCACGGTTGGCGATCTTTAGGCCGGGGAAGTGGCCGCCCAGATCGTCTTTCCAGTAGTCGGTGATGGAGTCGCCGAGGAAGACGACGGCGCCCTGGTCCTGGGCGACGCGGGCGGCCCACGCGGAGCGGTGGCCGGACCAGAGGTTGCAGAACCAGTCGTAGCGGCGGATCGGGCCGACGCCGGGCAGGCCCTCGTCCATCGCGGGAATCTGGAAGCGAGATTCGGCCGCCGGGGCGGCGGTCTGGGCGGGGGTTGGCAGGGGACCGAGCGTCGCGGCCGCAACGAGCAACGGGAGGAGATGGGTGAATTTCATTGCACGGGGTGGGCCGACGATGGCGGCGCCGGGCGGGGTGGCAACCCCGCACGCAGGCGAAGCCCGCGGCGGCGTCGTCGCCGGAAGATGGAGAGGTTGTTGACAGAAAAACGACGTTTTACGTTTCGACAGCGAGAGCGGACCGGGCATGCTTCGAGGCGACACCGGTCCTTCCCTCGACTATGCAAGCCTCCAACCTTCGGCTCCCCGGTTTGATTGAGATCATTCTCGGCTCGCTTCTTTCGGTGCTCCTCGGCGCCGTGGTCGCTGCCACGATCCTGCTGCTCAAGCCCGTCGATATCCTCAAGGAGCTGCCGAAGGACAAGACCCTCGACGCCACGAAGATCTACTATCTCGAGGGGCGAAAGGATTATGTCGCGGGACAGAAATGGCGCTTCAAGCGGGACTCGCTCACACAGGGCCACACGATCCGCGTGACCGAGGACGAGCTCAACGCGTGGATCGAAAATATCTACCCGTTGCTGCCGATCGAGACCAAGGCGCCGGTGAAAAACAAGGCGAAGGCGCCCGCCGCGGCGGGCGAGGCGGCGGCCCAGCCGTTGATCCAGGCGGGCACGCCGAATTTCCGCGTCTCCACCGATACGCTGCGCATCGGCGTGATCTACTACATCAACGTCTTCGGCTATCCATTCCAGCTGGTCGCACAGACCGCCGGCACTTTCGAGAAGCCGCGTCGGGACGACGATCTGATCTATTTCAAACCGTCGATCTTCTACATCGGCAGCCTGCCCATCCACAAACTGCTCATGCTCAAGCCGCTGCTCTTCGCGCAGGTGGTCGATGGGTACGAGTTTCCGAATGATCTTGTCGAGGTGTGGAAGAAACTCGAGGGCGTGCGGGTCGAGAACCGTGAACTGGTGCTCGCGCTGCCGGCCGGCGCCGCGGCCCCGGCGCCTTGAGGGGCGGCGGGGTGCCGGTGTCGGCACAGGGCGAAAAAAAGGCCGGTCTTGCGACCGGCCGGTGAGCGGAGGCTGATGCTATGGTCAGTTGACCGTGCGCAGCTGGATGCTGTCGACGAGCTGGTTGTTGCTCGCGAGGATGTCGGAGACGATGACGAACTTGTCGCCGACGTTGGCCCGACCGGTCTCGCGCAGGAGGCGGAGGGTGTTGAGCACCGTCTCTTCCGGATGGGAGGCGAAGGGCAGGTACATCGCATCGACACTGCGCAGGAGCGCGAGCTGGCGCTGGGTCTCGACGCTGTTGGTGATCGCGTAGATCGGGGAGAAGCGCGGGCGTAGCGCGGCGAGACCCTGGGCCATGAAACCCTGACGGGTGAACACCACGATACCCTTGGCGGGCAGCTGGTCGGCCATCACCACGGCGCTGCGCAGCACCTTCAACTTGTCGGAATTCAGCGCGAGCGCGGAGGCGAAGCCGGCGCCGGCGGCGCTCTCCGTGCGGCGGGCGACCTTGTCGAAGACCTGGATGCACTCGACCGGGTATTTGCCGACGGTGGTCTCGCCGGAGAGCATGATGCAGTCGGCCTCCTCGAAGACGGCGTTGGCGATGTCGGTGATCTCGGCGCGGGTCGGGATGGGATTCTCGATCATCGTCTCCAGCATGTGGGTGGCGATGATGACCGGGCGGCCGTGGGCGAGGCAGGTCTGGACGGCGCGGCGCTGGAGCAGCGGAAGGTCCTCGAACGGGCATTCGATGCCGAGGTCGCCGCGGGCGACCATGAGGCCGTGGCTGGCGCGCACGATCTCGTCGAGATTGGCGATGGCCTGCTGGTCCTCGATCTTGGCGATGATGCGGGCGCGGGAACGGTGTTCGCGGAGAAACTCGGCGAGCAGCTCGATGTCGCGGCCTTCGCGCACGAAGGAAAGGGCGACGTAGTCGATGCCCTCCTCGATGCCCACGAGGGTGTCGCCGCGGTCCTTCTCGGTGAACGAGGGCAGGTTGACGCGCACGCCGGGCAGGTTGATGTGGCGGCGGCTGCCAAGCTTGCCTGGCACGAGCACGCGGCAGCGCAGGCGGCGTTCATCCTTCTCAAGGACCTCCAGTCGGATCAGGCCGCTGTCGACCAGCACGGTGTCACCGACGGCCACGTCCTTGACGATGTCGGCGTAGTTGACGGAGACGCTGCGCACTTCCTGCTCGGTGCGGTCGGCGTGGGGTACGACGATGAAGTCGAAGATCTCGCCGGCCTTCAGCTCGTATGGCGCAACGACATCGCCGGTCCGGATCTCCGGCCCCTTGATGTCCATCATGATGGCGACTTCCTTGCCTACCTTGGCGCTGATGGCGCGGATGCGGCGGATCACGGTGCGGACCCACTCATGCTTGGCGTGAGCCATGTTGAGGCGGACGACGTCCGCCCCGGCCTGAATGATGCGTTCTAGCGCGGCTTCATTCTCGGTGGCAGGCCCGAGTGTGGCGATGATCTTGGTGCGACGAAACTGAGGTCGATTCATTTGGCGGGCGGTGAGTGAGAGTGAGAAGGTGCAGGAGGCCAAGGACGGAAAATGGCCTTCGCGGGGCCGCTCGGGTGCGTTGGGAGCGGAGGCAGGTTGCGCTGTTGGTGCCGGTTTTCAAACGGCGGCGACGCGACGGGCTGTCGAGAGTCGAGCGTCCAGCGACGAGCGCCAAACCACGAGCAGACACACCGTCGGCAAGAACGGGTTTGCGAGCGGCCCCGGAGAGGCGGGCGCTCGACGCTCGTCTCTCGTCGCTCGACCGGTTGATCCGCTCAGGCCCACTCGAGCACGCTTGAGCTGGCGCCCGGAGCGACCGGCGTGAGGCGGAAACGAGCGGAGCCGGCGGGCGCGGTGAGCGGGGCGAACTCGCGGGCGACGGCATCGAGGCTGTTGCAGTCGCGGCTGAGATGGGCGAGGAAGACCTCGCGCAGGGCGGGCTCGGCGGCGTGATGCTCGGCGAGGAAGGCGCGGGCGTCCTGGTTGGAGAGATGGCCGTGCCGGCCGGCGATCCGCTGTTTGAGCGACCACGGGCGCTTGGTGTCGGCCTGGAGCAGCTGTGTGTCGTAGTTGGCCTCCAGCACGAGCACCTCCACGCCGCGGACGCGCTCGCGCACCTGTTGGGGCAGGTGGCCGAGGTCCGTCAGCCAGCCCAGGCGGCGCCGGGGCGCGAGGAGGTCGCCGTCGTGACCCCAATCGAAGACAAAGCCCACGGGCTCGGCGGCGTCGTGGGGCACGGGAAAGGTGTCGATGGTGAGATCGCGGAAACGGAAGCGGGAACCGGTTTCGAAGATCTGCCATGCGAGCGGGCGGTCGTTGGTGCGTGCGACGGCCGCGGCGGTGGCGGCGTTGGCGAAGACCTTCAGGTCGGGGAGACGCTTGAGGCCGGAGAGACCGGCGGCGTGGTCGCCGTGCTCATGGGTGAGGAAAATGGCGTCGAGCCGGTCGAGCGATTCGCCGATGCCGGCGAGCAGTTCGCCGAGGCGGCGCGCGGAGAAACCGGCGTCGATGAGGATGCGCGCGTCGTCGGTCTGCAGGAACGCGGCGTTGCCGCTGCTGCCGGAACCGAGGATGCAGAAACGCATGGCCATGGGCGGAGCAAAGGTCCGGCGGCGCGCCGGGCAACCGCTTTCTCGGCCGCGCGGCGGGAGTGTCGCCCCGCTTGCCCCGGAGCCGGTTGGCCGCACGCTCGGCGGCATGGCGAAACAGCACTGGCTGGTGAAACAGGAACCCGAGGAGTATGCGTGGGCCGATCTCGTGCGCGACGGGCGCACCGACTGGACCGGGGTGCGCAATTTCCAGGCACGGAACCATCTGCGCGCGATGCGGGTGGGCGACCCGGTGCTGTTCTACGCGAGCGTGACGACGAAGGCCGTGCTCGGTGTGGCGCGGGTCAGCCGTGCGGCCTTCGCCGATCCCACGGCGACGGCGGACGAGGGCGACTGGTCGGCCGTCGAACTCACCGCCGTGCGGGCGCTGGCGCGGCCGGTGACGCTTGGGATGATCAAGGCGGAGCCGGGCTTGGCGGAGATCGCCCTGCTACGGCAGAGCCGGTTGTCGGTGATGCCGCTGCGGGCCGCGGAATTCGCGCGTCTTGTCGAGCTCGGCGGTTGACGCCACGAAGTGGTGACGGCGGCCGCCCGGCCTTCCGCCTTTCGTCGCTTGGCACCTCGGCACTCGACTGACCGATCCCGGTGACTCAGCGCCCGCCGCGGCCGGCGAGGACCGCCTTGATGGCATCGGCGAGTTTGCCGACTTCGTACGGCTTGGTGACGACGGCGGCGAAGCCGTGGTCCCGGTAGTGGGCGAGCACCGGGTCGTTGGAGTAACCGCTCGAGACGATGGCGCGTACTTCCGGTACGAGTTTGCGCAACTCGACCATCGCCTCGCGTCCACCCATGCCTCCGGGGACGGTGAGGTCGAGGATGACGAGGTCGAAGGGTCTTCCCGCGGCCTGTGCGGCCCGGAAGGCCTCGACGCATTCGGCGCCGTCGGCGGTGAGGACAGGGTCGCAGCCGAGGTGCCGCAGGAGCATCTTGGCGAGCAGCCGGATGCCTTCCTCGTCGTCCATGACGAGCACACGGGCGCCGGCGACATCGGTCGGCGATTGAGACAGGGGCTCCGGGTCCACGAGTACGGCGGTGGGCAAGGCCGTCTCCGTGGCGGCCGGCAGCCAGAGGGTGAATGTCGTTCCGAACTCGAGACGAGACTGGACCGCGAGGAGGCCGCCGTGCTTTTTGGCGATCGAATAGGCGGTGGCCAGGCCGAAGCGGTCGCCGCCCGCGGCAGCGTTGGCGTACGGATCGAAGACCGAGGCGAGCTGCTCGGCCGGGATGCCGGCGCCGTGATCGGTGATGGTGATCCGGACGTAGCGCCCGGGGCCGAGGGCGGGTGGGGGCGGCTCGGAGGCGCCATGGTTGGCGAGGTCGAGCGAGATGATTCCACCGCCGGGCATCGCGGTGTGCGCGTGCTGGAGGAGGTTGTGCAGGGCGCGGTGGACTTGGGCGCGGTCGGCGTGCACGAGCCACAGGCCCGGCGGCGTATGGACCTCTGCGCGCACCTTGGCGCCGCTCAGGGCCAGCGCGATGGTGTCGTGGACGAGCGCGGAGAGCGCGAAGGTTTCGCGGATGGGCTCGCCGCCGCGGGCGAAGGTGAGGATCTGCTGCGTGAGATCGCGCGCCCGCTGGGCGCCCGCCTCGGCCTCCGTGAGGCAGTCGCCGGCGAGCGCCATGACCCGATGGTCGAGCATCGCGAGGGTGATGTTGCCCATCACGACCGTGAGCAGGTTGTTGAAATCCTGGGCGATGCCGCCGGCCATTGTCCCGAGCGAGTGGAGCCGCTGGGCCCGTTCGAGTTCGGCCTCGAGATGCGCTTCCCTCTCCAGCTGGGAGCGAATCTGGGCGGTTTGTTGGCGGAGCTTGCGGCGCAGGACCAAGACCCAAAGGCCGACCAGGCCCGCTGCGGCTCCGAGCCCGTAGACGACGGCGCGCGCGCGCTCCGGCGTCCAGGCCGGAGGGGCGTGGCGGACGGCGACATCGGCCGGCGAGCGCAGGAGGACCTCGAACC